>JAZFYK010000114.1:0-8123 GCA_036443505.1 Gammaproteobacteria bacterium
AACGATTGCAGCCCCATCGCATAGCTTCGCTCACGCAGGCCTATCGATTTAGGGTCACGCGGGCATCAGGAGTTCCCTTCTGCCATCGAAACGACCAAAGTCTTCGGCTATGGTCGGGGCGAGAGGATTCGAACCTCCGACCCCTTGCACCCCATGCAAGTGCGCTACCAGACTGCGCCACGCCCCGACCGTGGCTGCCAGTTTAACGAAAACTGACAGCCCCGGGGAATTAAGTGGAGTTGAGCGATAAGCCAGGCAGGCGTGCCGATGCCCCGAGTTCCGATGCAATAGGTGGGCTAACGTCGCAGGACTCTGAGGACATCCTCAAGCTCGACACGGACCTGCTTGATGATCTGCTGACTCTGACTCGTGTCGGTGCGGGCTTCATCGCCCGTAAGCTTTTGTCGAGCGCCGCCGATTGTGAAACCATCCTCATAGAGAAGGCTGCGGATCTGTCGAATGATGAGTACGTCTTGACGCTGATAGTAGCGCCGGTTGCCTCGCCGTTTGACAGGTTTGAGTTGCGGGAATTCCTGCTCCCAATATCTAAGAACGTGAGGCTTAACTCCGCACAGGTCGCTTACTTCACCGATCGTGAAATAGCGCTTACCTGGGATCGGGGGAAGCTCGTCGTTATTCCCGGGTTCCAGCATAGGCTTCTACTCGTGCCTTTAGTTTTTGTCCCGGCCGGAATGTGACAACCCGCCGAGCGGTAATCGGGATTTCCTCGCCTGTTTTGGGATTACGGCCGGGGCGTCGATTCTTATCGCGTAAGTCGAAGTTCCCAAACCCGGAGAGTTTAACCTGTTCGCCTGTTGCCAGCGCCGCACGCAGGTCCTCATAGAAGAAATCGACCAGTTCGCGTGCTTCGCGTTTATTCAAACCGAGTTCGTTAAAGAGCGACTCGGCCATGTCAGCCTTAGTGAGTGCCATAGTGGGTCTAAATTAGTTAAGTTCTTATTGTGGCCCCAAGCGCGCGCCCCAGATGCTTCGTTACGGACGACACCGTACGGTCCGCATCCACGTCAGTAAGGGTGCGGGATGTATCTTGCAAAATCAACCCTAAAGCGACGCTTTTTAGCCGTGAATCTATTCCTTCGCCACGGTAGACGTCGAAGATCACGACGTTCTGCAACTTGTCGCCGGCATTCTCGCGGACGCTATCGACAATCTGATCCACGGATACGTTTTCTTCAACGAGTACTGCAATGTCTCTTCGGACCGATGGAAATTTTGAGTAAGCGTGAAAATTCGGGAGCGCGGATTGCAGCGTTTCTTCCAAACGGAGCGCAAATAAAATTACATTCGTGCGTAATTCAAGACGGCGTTCCAAGGCTGGATGCAGAGCTCCCAACCAACCGATATTTTCTTCGGCGAGCGTGACACGAGCCGTCTGTCCGGGTCGTAATGCGGGGTGTTCGGCGGGCAGGAATTGGAGCTCATCGAGCCTGCCCGTCAGCTGAAAAATCGCTTCGAGATCGGCCTTGACGTCGAAAAAATCGGCGGCGGAGGCCTCGAAATCCCAATGTTCTGGCCACCGGCTTCCGGCTACAAGGCCCGCCACTACAGGGGTTTCTTCGATTCTGTCCGCTACGACCGAGAATTGCCCACCGGTCTCGAAGAGCCTCATGCGATTCTGTTGCCGGCTCAGATTTTGGCTCGCCGTCTTCAGTAATCCGGGCCAGAGGGAGCGGCGCATGACACTCAGGTCCTTGGAGATCGGGTTGGCCAATCTTGCCATCGTCGTGCCGGGATTGATCGCGTCTTCCAACTCTTCATCGACGAAGCTGTACGAAATAATCTCGGAGTAACCTCGGGCCGCCAGCAGGTCGGCGATCCGCTCTTCGGGTACGCGGTTTTCGTTTGCCGTACCGAGATGTCCTCTGCTCAACTCCGGGGTAACGGGAATATTGTCATAGCCGATCATGCGCGCGACCTCTTCGATCAGGTCTTCTTCGATACGCAGATCGAAGCGAAATCCTGGCGGTGTGACGCGCCAGCCGTACTTCTCTGGAGTTACATCCATTGTGAGAGCTTTCAGGATGCGCTCGACGTTCTCGGCGCTAACATCTAGACCGAGGATGGCTTGCAACCGCTCATGCCGTAGCAGGATCGGCTCGTTCGCGGCCAGGTGTTCAGACAGTTTGGTCTCGACCAGCGGGCCCGGCTCACCACCCACGATCTCGAGCAATAACGCCGTGGCCCGTTCGATCGCGCGAGCTTGATGCTCGGGATCGACGCCGCGCTCGAAGCGCATCGAGGCATCGGTTTGCAGCCCGAGCCGCCGCGCTCTACCGGCCATCGCCGAAGGCGAGAAATAGGCTGCTTCGAGGAAAATATCCTGGGTCTGAGCATCGACGGCCGTGCTGTTGCCGCCCATGATGCCGGCGAGACCGATAGCTCCCGACCTGTCGGCAATCACCATCACATCGGGGTCGAGGCTGAACTCGCGGCCATCCAGCAACGTGAGCTTTTCGGCCTTGCGCGCAAGTCGCACGATGATCCCCGTATCGAGTTTCTGCTCGTCATAGCTATGCAGGGGCTGGCCCAGTTCGAGCATCACGTAGTTGGTCACATCCACTACGGAATGTATCGGCCGCAATCCCGCTCGGCGCAGACGTTCTGAGAGCCACACCGGCGAGGTGGCGGAAGTAGAGATACCGCGAATAACACGGCCAATGAATCTCGGGCAACCGGCTTCTGCCTCGAGTTCGACGTCAAAGGTCGCCGAGTTCTGCGCGGCGATCGGCGCATCCTTCGGAGTCTCAAGTTCCAGTCCTTGAATCGCGGCGATCTCGCGCGCAATGCCGAGGACACTGAAACAATCGCCACGATTCGGCGTCAGGTCGATATCCAGGATCGCGTCGTCGGGTGCGGCAGCCTCCACCGAGTCCACCTCGAGTCCGGCCACGGTCAGCCGTTCCGCGAGCTGAGCGGGCTCGAGATCGATACTGACCCAGTCTCGGAGCCATTCGATATTCACACGCACGGTACGCTCCTCACGCGAACTGTTCGAGAAAACGCATGTCGTTCTCGAAAAACAGGCGCAAGTCGTCCACGCCGTAGCGCAACATCGCGAGGCGCTCGACACCGAAGCCGAGTGCGTATCCCGTATATACCTCAGCGTCCACGCCGACGCCCTTGAGAACAGTCGGATGCACCATGCCGCAGCCAAGAATCTCCAACCAGCGGCCAGACTCAGACAGCACATCCACTTCCGCGGAGGGCTCCGTGAACGGGAAATAAGATGCTCGAAAGCGCAACTCGACATCGCGCTCGAAGAAGCTCGAGAGAAATTCGTAGACGAAAGACTTCAGATTCGCAAAGCTGATACCGTGGTCAACGGCGAGAACTTCTACCTGCGTGAACATTGGTGTGTGCGTCAGGTCCGAGTCACAGCGGTACGCTCGGCCCGGAGCGATCAACCGAATCGGTACACCGTGCTTCTCCATCGCCCGTATCTGCACGGGGGATGTATGTGTCCTGAGTAACAGCCCGGATTCGAGGTAGAACGTGTCGTGCATGGCACGGGCCGGATGATCTTCCGGGATATTCAGCGCCGTGAAGTTGTAGTACTCAGTCTCTACTTCGGGGCCCGTATGCACTTCGAAACCGGCATGCGCGAAGATGCGCTGCATGCGGCGCAACGTTCGCGTCACCGGATGCAGCGTGCCGGCGGCATGACCACGTCCCGGCAGCGACACGTCCAGGCTGTCCGCCTGCAAGGTCGCCTCAATGCGTTTCTCTTCGAGCACATCCTGGCGCGCCTTAATGGCGGCCGTCAGGGTTTGTTTCGCGTCGTTGATGACCTGGCCCGCGGCGGGTCGTTCGCCTGCGGGGAGCTTGCCGAGTTCCTTGAGTTGGATCGTGAGCAGGCCTTTGCGGCCGAGATATTTCACGCGCACGGCATCGAGTTCGTCCAAGGCCGTAGCGCCTTCGACGGCGGACTGCGCTTGCTCAAGCAGTGGAGCGGTCTGGCTCACTGCGGAATCCCCTACCCAGATCCGACCGGATAGTGGACCACTAGGACGGGAGAGCTTCTTTAGCAGCCTCTGCGATCACGGCGAATGCCGCTTGGTCGTGAACTGCGATGTCGGCTAGGATTTTTCGATCGACTTCGATCTCGGCACGATTCAGACCGTGGATGAGCTGGCTGTAAGACAGCCCCTGGATTCGTGCCGCGGCATTAATGCGTGTAATCCACAGGGCCCGGAACTGCCGTTTACGCTGGCGTCGGTCGCGGTAGGCGTACTGGCCCGCCTTGATGACGGCCTGTTTCGCGACCCGATAGATCTTGCTGCGAGCGCCGTAGTAGCCCTTCGCCTGGTCGAGCACCTTCTTATGACGAGCTTTAGCGACCACTCCACGTTTTACTCTGGCCATCGTGCGTCCTCAGCTGTAGGGCAGTAGTTTACGAACGGCTTTCATGTCTGCGTGAGAAATCTGAAGCGTCGCCCCGAGTTGCCGCTTTCTCTTCGGGCTTTTCTTCGTCAGAATATGACTCCGGAAGGACTGGCCGCGTTTATAGCCGCCCTTGCCGGTACGGGAGAACCGCTTCGCGGCGCCCCGGTTGTTCTTAAGCTTCGGCATCTCTGTTTCCTTCTAGCCAGCGGGCCGCTTTTTCGGCGCGATGACCATGATGATCTGACGGCCTTCCATTTGCGGGAACTGTTCCACCGTGCCGTATTCCTCCAGGTCCTCTCGCACACGCCGCAGCAAGTCGACGCCCACTTCCTGGTGTGCCATCTCTCTACCACGAAAGCGCAGGGTCACCTTGGTCTTGTCGCCGGAGGTCAGGAACTTGATCAGATTGCGCAACTTTATCTGATAGTCGGCTTCCTCGGTACCCGGTCGAAATTTGATCTCCTTAACCTGGGTCTGCTTTTGCTTTCGTCGAGCAGATTGAGCCTTCTTGTTCTGCTCGAACACGAACTTGCCGTAATCCATTACTCGGCATACGGGCGGTTCGGAATTCGGAGCGACTTCTACCAGATCCATGCCTGCCGTCTGCGCTTGCTCCATGGCCTCTGAGATCGACATGACACCGACCTGTTCCCCATTGGCGCCGATGACTCGGACATCGGGCGTGGTGATCTCGTCATTGCGTCTTACACGCTTCGCTTGGGCGATACCTGGCTCCTTACAACGTTAGACTCTCAAAGAACAGCGGCCGTGGCTCGCGTCTCCGGTGGTAGTTTTACCACGACTCCGCGGATGCCGACGGCCGTTAACTTCACGTTCATCCGCGAATATGGCACGAGACCCACGCGGATGAAGCGGAATTGTAAGCGCGAGTTCGGGCTGACACAAGGGCTAGCCCCGATCAAAGCCTTGATTATCATAGGCTTCCGGGGGCATAAAGGCACCAACTCCGGCTCGCCGGACCATCCCCAGACGCATCAAGGCCCGTTTTCTTCGGCCGAATCAGAGCGGATCCGAGGCATATTTTTCACGCCGGTAGCTTAAAATGACCGAGACCGCTTCCAGGATCACCAGCACGCTCGTCACCAGGACAATCACGTCGATCGTCACGAGCAGCCAGTTTTTGGCCTGGTACCACTCGATCAGCTTCAGCACGGCAGCCCACGATGACGTGATCAATACGAAGGTCATCGGTATCAGCGTGTAGCGCGCCGGGCGCCCCAGCCTGATCAGCATGACCGAGATGACCAGCAGCGTGAGTCCCGCGAGGATCTGGTTGGTCGAGCCGAACAGCGGCCAGATGGTCAGGCCACCGGATCCGGATGCGCCACCGGCGCCAAACGCCAGCGCTAGACAGCAGCCGACAGCGATGAGGGTGGCCAGGATGCCGTTTTTCAGCAGCGGGATGCCGTAGATCTCTCCCCACTCCTGGAGAATGTAGCGTTGCAATCGCACGCCGGTATCCATCGTGGTAGCGGCGAACAGCACCACCATGGTCGCGAGCAGAGTAGTCGAAATGCCAAGCGGCACGCCCCAGCCATTACTGATTAGCTGTGCGCCGCCCTGAACGAACGTCGCAGCGCCCGCCGTGCCGTACTGGTCGTAGATTTCGTGCCACACGGCCGGTGTTGCGGCAAGCGCGACGCCGCTAACCGCAACGATGGTAATCAGCGCCAGAGAACCCTCGCCGACAGCCCCCAGATACCCTACGAACCTCGCATCGGTCTCCTTGTCGATCTGTTTGGAGGTCGTGCCGGACGACACGATGCCGTGGAAGCCCGAGACGGCACCGCAGGCGATCGTCACGAACAACAGTGGCACCAGCGATGGCGATTCGGCCGCGACCTGGCTATTGAATGCCGGGGCGGATATTTCCGGCAACGACAGCAACACCGCACCGTATAAAAGGAACAAGCCAACGAACAGTTGCAGGCCATTGATGAAATCACGCGGCTGCAAGAGTACCCACACCGGCAGCATCGAGGCGACGGCGGCATAGAGGAAGAGAATGATGATCCAGTTCGCATTCGCCGCCAGACCAAACATCTGTTCGGGAAGCGCAATCGGCACGATACTGCCGATATAGACGGCGGCGTACAGGGCGGCGACACCAAGCACGGATAGGATGGTCAGGCTGAATTTGCGATGAATCAGCTGGCCGATGATCAACGCCACCGCGATAGCCGACCATGCGGGGAGCACGGCGCTGGGCGTACCGACAAATAGCCCGGCGATTATCACGCCGAATACCGCATTGACCATCAGTAACACGAGGAAAATGACAATCATGAACAGCGCGCGCGTGCGTTTGCCGATGACATCTTCCGACAATGCGCCTATGGACTTGCCCTTGTTTCGAACACTGGCCCAGATCGCGCCAAAGTCGTGTACGCCGGCGAAAAATATCGTCCCGATCGTCACCCACAGGACCGCAGGTACCCAGCCCCAGTAAACGGCGATGGCAGGCCCGACAATCGGCGCGGCGCCCGCAACGGATGTGAAGTGATGGCCCCACAACACATACTTATTGGTCGGCACGAAATCCACACTGTCGTTGAATTCATGCGCTGGCGTCACGAAATCCGGATCGAGCTGATAGATTTTGCCCGCTATAAATTTCGAGTAGACAAACCAGCCGAACGCCATTCCGGCTATTCCGAGAACGACTATCATGACGGACTGCATGAATGATTCCCCTCATCGAGTTTAGCGGCAGAGCTTAACAGATCCCCTACGACGCCCGGGCTTGAGCGCCTGTGCTACCATCAATCACAGCCGAACTACATCAAATAACTACACCGTGGGAGCCTCCGGCATGGTTCGAACGCTGACAGCGATTACCCTACTCGTGGGTGCCACCACTGCGGCGATCAGAGCTGACGCCCAAACCATTCGCCAGTATCAACTCGAGCCCGGCGCGAGTGGCCTCGAGCTCGAGATACACGAAGTCGTCCAGCCGACGCCCGGGCCGAACGAGGTGCTGGTGCGCGTGCGCGCCGTCTCGCTCAATCACAGGGATCTCTCCATCCTCGGCCGGCGCACAGCCAGCGGGCGGGTACCCACATCCGACGGCGCCGGCGAAGTCATTGCCATTGGGCGTGGCGTAACTCAATTTGCCGTGGGCGATCGAGTGGCAGGCACCTTCTTCGCAGATTGGCCGGGCGGGCGGCGCACCAGCGAAGCCATGGCGACGGCCCGCGGCGGCGGCGTAGACGGCATGCTGGCGGAGATGGTGACGAGTCACGAGAACGGACTCGTGGCCATACCCGACTATCTGAGCTTCGAGGAGGCGGCAACGCTGCCCTGCGCCGCCGTGACCGCATGGCGGGCGTTGTTCACCGATGGCGGGCTTCAGGCAGGGGAGACGGTACTGCTGGAGGGGACCGGTGGCGTCTCCATCTTCGGCCTCCAGCTGGCAGCGGCCGCTGGCGCAAAACCGATCATCACCAGTTCCAGTGACTCTAAGCTCGAGCGCGCGCGCGCGCTGGGAGCCGTCGGCACCGTGAACTACCGGTCGAACCCGGAATGGCAAGAGAAAGTGCTCGCGCTGACCGACGGCGTTGGCGTGGATCATGTGCTGGAAGTCGTCGGTCAGGAAACGCTGTCCCGAGCGGTCGAGGCGCTCGCCTTCGACGGCCACGTTGCCATCATCGGCGGACTCTCCGGGCGAGCGAGCGACCTGCCTCTGAGGCCCCTGCCGA
>JAZFYK010000115.1:0-6982 GCA_036443505.1 Gammaproteobacteria bacterium
TCGCGCCGAGACCACGCAACGACACACCGGTGCCTCCACCCGCGAACGTGTTATTCGCCAGGTCGTTGAACGTCCCGCCACTATCGATCGGTAACTGCTGCAGCAGCTCACCGACGGTCATGACGCCGGTTCGCTCGATGTCCTGACGATTCAGGACGAGTACGGGGCTCGGCCCTTCCACATCGAGGCGGCTGATGTGGGAACCCGTGACGGTGATTCTGCCGAGCTCCGCGGCGTCCTCTGTCTGAGCTTGAGAATTGGCGGCGGGTAGCACGAGTACGAGACTGCAAAACACGTTAGTGGCCCGAGCGACTCGGGCAAATCGGTAAAAGTCCATGGAGTCCTCCCCTCGCGAGATGAATAGTTCCGGCAAGTAGATTGATGGTAGCACAGGCCCTACGGGCTCTCCTCGACGCTGAGTTTTGAAGGTCGAGCAACTCGGGGTCAGGCTGGATAAGCCGTTGTAAAATGGCAACAAATGATGAGCCGCTGACGCGGGCTCCCGGGTCGTTTGGCTTGTTGAATCCCGCGCCGTTAAAATCAGCCGTTTTTACAGTCGTTAGTCCTATGTCGTTACAGGAAACTTTTCTTAAACTAGAAGCCCACTTGAAGAATCTCGTGGTGGGCCAGGAGGCTCTGCTGAACCGGATGCTCGTGGCGCTGCTGTGCGACGGCCATCTGCTTGTGGAAGGTGCGCCTGGGCTCGCCAAGACGCGGGCCATCAAAGTGCTAAGTCATAGTGTGGAAGGAGATTTCCACCGGTTGCAGTTCACGCCGGATCTTCTTCCGGCAGACCTTACGGGTACCGAGATCTACCGCCCGCAGGACGGGTCGTTTGTATTTCGGGAAGGCCCGCTGTTTCATAACCTGGTCCTGGCCGATGAAGTGAATCGGGCGCCGGCGAAGGTCCAGTCAGCACTGCTGGAGGCGATGGGCGAGCGTCAGATTACGGTCGGCTCCGTCACCTATCCGCTGCCCGAGTTGTTCATGGTCATGGCGACCCAGAATCCGATCGAACAGGAGGGGACCTACCCGCTACCCGAGGCTCAGCTCGATCGATTCCTGTTACATGTGTTCGTGGACTATCCCGATGCCGATGGCGAACGGGCCATACTCGAGCTCAATCGCAGCGAAGCCAAGCGATCCGTCGGCGACGACGTACTGTTTCAGCCGCTCGACGTTCTAGCGCAGCAGGAGGTCATGGCGGCGCGCCTGGAGGTGCTTGACTTGCACCTGGCCGATGCCTTGCAGGAATACATCGTCCAACTCGTTGTCGCCACGAGAGAAGCCGAGCGATACGGCGAGGATCTACAGGGCCTGTTGCAGTGGGGCGCGAGTCCGCGTGCGACGATCGCGCTCGATCGCTGTGCTCGCGCTCATGCCTGGCTGGCGGGCCGCGACTATGTCACTCCGGTCGACATACAGACTATGGCTCATGATGTTCTGCGCCACCGGATACTCCTGAGCTTCGAAGCGGAAGCGGCCGGAAGAACCCCTGATCAGATCGTGGATGTCCTCCTGTCGCGCGTAGGAGTGCCATGATGTCCGGGTACACGCTCGACGCCGTTGCGACGAAGCCTTCGCCCGCCCGGGCTGCGCTCCCCGAGCTGATTCAATTGCAGGCCGGAGGCGAGTCGCTGAATCTGGCCGCGGTGCGTGTACGCGTGCCAGGCGCGGGTGCTCACCTGTCACCGTTCAAGGGGCGCGGCATGGAGTTTGACGAATCCCGTCCGTATCAGCCGGGAGACGATCTGCGAACCATGGACTGGCGAGTGACCGCCCGGACGGGCAAGCCGTACACCAAGGTCTTTCGCGATGAGCGCGACCGGCCGGTCATCATCTGGCTGGATCTTCGCCGGCCCATGCATTTCGCGACACGCGGCGTGTTCAAAGCAGTGCGGGCGGCGCAGGCTGCCGCGCTGGTCGCATGGAGTGCGGTGGCGAACGGCGATCGGCTCGGCGGTCTGATCTTCTCCGAGCGCGAACATGTCGAGCTGCGGCCCCGCCTGGGGCGGCGTGCGGCTCTGCGGTTGTTCCAGGCGATAACCCGGGATTCGTTGTGGGAACCTCCGGCGGCAGCCGAGAGCGACGGACAGGCCGATGCCGAGCACACGCTGGCACGCTTAACTCGTGTCGCGCGCCCCGGCAGTCTGATATTTCTACTGAGCGATTTTCGCAATCTAGGCGAACAATTCGAGCGTAACCTTCGCCAGCTCGCAGGTCACTGCGATGTCTTCCTTTTTCATCTGTTCGATCCGGTGGAGGTCGAGCTGCCGCCGCCCGGCCGCTATCGGATTCACTCCGGGTCGCGCACGGTCGCGATAGACACGGACTCTGCAGTAGCCCGGCGACGCTACGGTGTTCAATTTCAGGAGCGACACGCGCTCCTTAAGGGGCTCACGAGATTTCCTTCGGTCCAGCTATTGGACTGTGCCACCACAAAGGAGCCCCGCACGGTTCTTGCGGAGCGGTTTGCAAGCCGATGAACCCCAGCCAACTCGGGTTGCGAGACATTCATCTCCCCGCTGAAATCTCATGGTGGCCGCCGGCCTTCGGGTCGTGGCTGCTCGGCGCCGTGCTGCTCGGTCTCATCGTCGTTGTGTTACTGCGCTATCTCCGGCTCGGGCGTCACCGCGCGGCCTATCGATCTCTGCGGGAGACGATCGACTCGATCAAAGCGGGCGCCGATCCAGGTGCCTGTGCCCTGCAGGCATCGACGACCTTGCGGCGCTTCGCGATGACGATCGCGCGAGACTCTGCCGAGGTAGCCGGTCTCGTCGGCGAACGCTGGCTCTCCTATCTCGACAGTCGTTGGGATCGTTCGTCGTTCAGCGACGGACCTGGCCGGCTCGTGCTGTCCTCGCCGTATCGGGCCTCCGGGGGGCTGGCAGCGGAAGAAACGCTTGAGTTCTGCCAACTGTGCGTCGCCTGGGTCAGGGCCCAGCCGCCGCGGAGCTGAGCGATGTGGCAGCTAGCCTGGTGGTGGATGTTGCTGCTCACGCCGTTGCCGTGGTTCGTGCGTCGTTTCGTGACGCCGGAGTACATGGACAAGGACGCGGCGCTCCGCGTCCCGGTTGCGGCCGAGTTTGACGACTTGTTCGGCGCCGGTAGCGGTCGAGGTGCGAACAGGTCGCGCCTGTTGTTGCTCTGGTTAATCTGGATACTGATACTCCTCGCGGCGGCAAGACCGCAGTATGTCGGTCCGCCCCAGTCTCTGCCGATGACCGGCCGCGACCTGCTGCTGGCCGTCGATCTCTCCGGGAGCATGGAGGAGCAGGACTTCCAGCTGGACGGCCAGT
The DNA here is from genome assembly GCA_036443505.1 of Gammaproteobacteria bacterium. Classification (GTDB taxonomy): domain Bacteria; phylum Pseudomonadota; class Gammaproteobacteria; order Steroidobacterales; family Rariloculaceae; genus SMWC01. Next base: position 3,300 of record JAZFYK010000115.1, read on the forward strand.
GGGTCGATCGTTTAACCGCGACCAAGGCCATCGCGAAGGAGTTCATCGAACGGCGCATCGGCGATCGTATCGGCCTGATTCTTTTTGGCCGAGAGACTTACCTGCAAACCCCACTCACTTTCGACAGAGCCACGATACAGATATTGCTCGACGAAGCCGTCATCGGCCTTGCGGGACAGGAGACGGCGATCGGTGACGCTATCGGTCTTGGCATCCGGACATTGAGCGATGCGGAGATTCAGGAAAACCGCCGCGTACTCGTGTTGCTGACGGATGGCGCCAATACGGCGGGATCGATCGATCCGTTGAAGGCCGCTGAACTCGCACGTGACCGTGGCATGGTGATTTATACCATCGGTATCGGAGCCGATTCGGTGATGGTGCAATCGCTATTCGGTGTCCGCGAAGTCAACCCGTCTGCAGATCTCGACGAGCGCACATTGACGACGATCGCCGAAGGGACGGGTGGCCGTTATTTCCGGGCACGAGACACCGAGGCCTTTGAACAAATCTACGCCATACTGGACGAACTGGAGCCGGCGGCTGGCGAGGAGAGTGGCTTCAGGCCTATCGTGGAGAGGTATCACTGGCCGCTGGGTGTCGCTTTGATTCTCGGAGTCCTGTGGGCGCTAGCCGGTCTTCGAAGCACGCTTAAGACGTCAGCCCTTGCGGCAGAAGACCATGGCTGAATTCCATTTCCTAAGGCCCTGGTGGCTCCTGGTGTTGCCTTTTGGCGTCTGGCTGAGTTGGCAGCTCACGAGGAGCGGCAACCTCGGCGGACGATGGCGAGCGGTCGTCGACGAAGCCTTGCAATCGTATGTGCTAACCGGCTCGAGCGTCGTATTCAGGGAGCGTCGCACGGCTCTGATCGTCGCGCTACTTGCGTGGCTTCTGACGACGTTCGCGCTGGCCGGGCCAACCTGGGAGCGACTGCCGGTTCCCACCGTGCGCTCCGGTGAGGCGCTCGTCGTCGTGCTTGATCTCTCCCGCTCGATGGATGCGGTAGACGTGGAACCATCGCGCCTGGCTCGCGCGAAATTAAAGTTGCTTTCTCTTTTGGAGCGCCGCGAGTCTGGCCAGACCGGTCTCGTCGTCTTCTCCGCGCACGCGTTTACCGTAGCGCCTCTGACGTCCGACGTGCGTACGATCGCGTTACTCGTAGCGAGTCTCTCGAGCGACATCATGCCAAGCCGCGGGAGTTTTCCGGAAGCCGGTCTGCAGAAGGCCGCCCAGCTGCTTCGTCAAACGGGACTCGCTCGAGGCGAGATCCTGGTGATCACCGACGCCGAGGTCTCGCCGATGAGTCTCTCGATCGCGCAGGATCTCTATCGAGAAGGCTATACCGTGCACGTACTTGCGGTGGGTACCACGGACGGTGGTCCGATCGTCGAGCCTGGAGGCGGGTTCTTGACCGACCAGAGGGGCCAGGTCGTCATTCCGCGGCTGCAATCGGCGCCGTTGCAGCGCCTCGCCAACCGGGGGGGCGGCCGATATGCGACCTTGACCGTGGACGACCGGGATCTGGATTTCCTACTGTCGCCTGGCTCGAGCGTCGCGGGCGACACGAACAGTTCCGCCAGTTCGGACTCCTACCAGATCATTGCCTGGCGAGACCAGGGACTCTGGCTCGTGTTGCTCTTGGTTCCTATCGTGGCCCTCGCGTTTCGCCGCGGCTGGGTTGTCGTCTGGGGAGTCTGGTTTGCGTTGCCGGTGCCGCAGGCCCATGCGCTGACATGGGCCGATCTCTGGCAAACACGCGATCAACAGGGACAGGAAGCGTTTCAGGCCGAAGAGCATGAGCGCGCGGCCGCATTGTTCGAGGACCCGTCCTGGCAAGCCGCCGCCCAGTTCCGGGCTGGCGCCTATCAAGACAGCGCTGTGACCCTGGACGGCCTGGCTACGCCAGATGCTCAGTACAACCGCGGCAACGCACTGGCCGGCGCCGGGCAGATCGGCCCGGCGATCGAGGCCTATAACCTGGTGTTGGAAATGGATCCCGAGCATGAGGATGCCCGCTACAATCGTGATCTGCTGTTGCAACAGCCGCCGCAAAGCCAGTCGGATTCAAGCGGCTCTGAGGGTGAAGACTCGGAAGAAAATGAAGCGGAGGGCTCGCCGCAACCCTCGAGTGCGGAGTCTACCGAGAACGATCAGCCCGAAGATGCCCGGGCCACCGAGCAGGAGCAAGCGGGTCAGCCGTCTTCTGCCGAACAAGCCGCTGCGGAGCAACCGCCGGCACAAGAGCTACCGCAGGGCGAGCTACCCACGGCGGGTGAACTCGAAGAGTGGGCGGACGAGCAAGCTGCCGAGCAATGGCTTAGACGAATTCCACAGGATCCTGGCGGGCTGTTGCGCCGTAAGTTTCTCTATCAATACCAGCGGCTCGGTATCGATCAGGATGGCAATTTTGTTTGGCCTGGGGATGAGCAGCAACCATGGTAACTAGCCGCTTAGCATTGCTGCTCTTTGGCGGCCTCGCGCTGTCGGCCGTCACCGCACAGGAGGTCTCCCTGCGGGCCAGCGTCGATCGCCCGGTCGCCCAGGCGAACGAGTCCTTCACCTATTTGCTGCGTGCAGAGGGGCCCGTTCGCGGCGAACCCGATCTCTCGCCGTTGGCCGCCGATTTCGACATTCTTCAGCGCTCGCGGAACACGAGCATTCAGATGACCGGTGGGCGGAGAACACAGACCACCGAGTGGAATCTGCAGCTCATGCCGCGGCAGACGGGGAGCTATACGCTGCCGCCGATAGAGCTGAACGGTTCCTTCAGTAACCCCGTGACTATCGAGGTGCTGCCCGCACCCGCGACCGCGGTGTCCGGTGACATCTTCATCGAAGTGAAGGCGACGCCGATAGATCCGTACGTTCAGTCTCAGGTGGTCTACACGATGACGCTGTTTCGGGGTGTCAGTACGGGTCGGTCTTCGTTGACGTTGCCCGAGGTTAGTGGCGGCGAAGCAATCGTCGAGAAGCTGGGTCAGGACCGGGAATTCCAGACTGTGCTCGACGGGCGGAGCTTCATCGCGCTTGAGCGGCAATATGCGATATTCCCGCAGGCATCCGGTCCCCTCACGATCGATCCGGTCACGTTCGAAGCCGTGGTGGTTTCGCCTTCGGGATTCTCCAACGTACAGCGTTACCGATCCGAGCCTTTGTCGCTCACGGTCCGGTCAGCGGTGGCACCACCGGCCGCGTACGCCGATGCGGCGTGGCTGCCGGCCCAGGCTTTAGCTCTGGAGGAGCGTTGGAGTGCGGGGGAGGGCGAGCTTACGGCAGGTATACCGCAGACACGAACGCTGACGATTCACGCCGAGGGGGTCCTGGAGACGCAGCTGCCTGAGCTTGCACTCCCGCAGTCGGCTGGTATCCGGCAGTATGCGGACCAGCCGGAGCTGGGTCGCGAGGCGGAACAGGATGGTATTCGGGCACATCGCACGGAGCGTTTCGCAGTACTCGCCCAGAGTCCTGGTCGACACATTCTTCCTGAGGTCGAGCTGCCTTGGTTTAACGTGTCGGCAGAGCGCTGGGAGATTGCTAGGACACCCGCAAGGTCCCTGGACGTTCTGCCGGGCTCCGAATCGATGGCGCTGGACACGGCGTCGCAAGCGACGGCTGGCGCGACGACTCAGATTACACAGTCGAACGACCGAATCTGGCAAGGCCTCAGTGCCGCATTGCTCGGG
>JAZFYK010000116.1:0-10939 GCA_036443505.1 Gammaproteobacteria bacterium
GTAGACGTAAACTAGCGCGGCCGCAATCGCGCGAAGGAAAGAAGCCGTTGTCGGAACCACCCTACGCCAAGCTCTCACCCGACGTGATTATGGAATCGTTGGATGGCGTCGGCATTCGGTGCGACGGCAGAATCCTCGCGCTGAACAGTTATGAGAACCGGGTCTACCAGCTGGGCATGGAAGATGGCGGCTTCCGGGTCGCGAAGTTTTATCGACCGGGCCGTTGGACGGACGAGGCGATCTTGGAGGAGCACGACTTTACCGCGGAGCTTGTGGGTCATGAGATTCCTGTCGTCGCCCCGATGCTCGTCGACGGCGCCACGCTGCACGAGCATGCCGGCTATCGATTCGCCGTGTTTCCGAGACAGGGAGGACGGTGGCCGGAGCTGGGCTCGGCCGACGACAGAGCGTGGATGGGTCGATTCGTCGGGCGCATCCACGCTGTCGGTGCGGTCACGACGTTCACGCACCGTCTGGAGTTATCGATGGAACGCATGGGCGAGGACTCCGCGGCGTATATTCTGGCCAGTGATTGGCTGCCGGACCATCTCGTGGAAAGCTATGAGACGATCGTCGAGCAGTTACTCGCATCCATCGCGGACTGTTTCGAGCGCGCCGGACCGTATCGGGAGCTACGGATACACGGCGACTGTCATCCCGGTAATGTCTTATGGACCATCGATGGGCCCCACTTCGTGGATCTCGACGATTGCATCTCGGGCCCGGCGATCCAGGATCTGTGGCTGTTTCTATCCGGCGATCGCGATGAACGGGCAGGCCAGCTACAGGATCTCCTGGAGGGCTACCGCCAGTTCTTCGAATTCGATTACCGCCAGCTGCACCTGATTGAGGCATTGCGCACCTTGCGCATCATCCACTACACCGCGTGGATTGCGCAGCGGTGGACGGACCCTGCCTTCCCGCGCGCCTTCCCGTGGTTTGTCGATAACAAGTATTGGGAAGAGCATGTGCTCGCGTTGAAAGAACAGGCGGCGGCCCTCAGTGAGCCGCCTCTCGAGGTCGTGTAGACTGCAATCGGAGAAACGAATCGGGGAGAACGCCGATGGCCTATTCACTGCTCGGTAAAAACTTCACGCCGCCGGACGTCAGAGCCAAAGTCACCGGACGCGCGAAATATGCTGAAGATTTTCGCGCCGAGGGCATGGTCTTTTGCCGCTTGTTGACGAGCCCCGTGCCCCATGGCCGCGTGAACGGCATCGATACGAGCGAGGCGTTGGCCATGGACGGTGTGTTGGGCGTCTTGACGGCCGACGAAGTGCCTGAAGTCCCGGCACCCCAGGATCCGATCCTGTCCAACGAGCCGCTGTGGATAGGGCAACCCATACTCGCAGTCGCGGCCGTGGACGAGACCACGGCGCAAGAGGCGATCGAGAAGATCGCGCTGGATATCGAGCCGTTGCCTTTTCTCGTCGATCCCCTGGAAAGCCTCTACCCCGCCGGGCCCAACGCGAGATCCGGCGGTAATGTCGCGGGCCGGGGGCTGGGGCTCCAGACCATCAAGTGGAGCGCGCGGGACTTCGCCGCGGCGGGTGAGGATCAACTGCCGATGGGTTCGCCGGCGACCGAGTGGTCGTATGGCGACCTGGAGGCGGGTTTTGCGGCCGCCGAGCTCGTGCTGGAAGAAAATTTCGTCACGGCGGGGCTCTCCCATCACTCCATGGAGCCTCGCACGGCGATGGCCTACTGGGAGAATGGACGCTGTTATCTGCATGGGTCCTCGCAGAGCGGCACTTTCCCGGTCCCGACGATCGCCGGCTGGCTCGGCATCGCTCCGTCGGACCTGGTCTTCATCGCCGAGTTCTGTGGCGGCGGCTTCGGGTCGAAAGGTGGTGCGTATCCGGCCATCACCATACCGGCTCATATGTCCAGGAAGATCGGGCGCCCGGTCATGATGCGCGTCAGCCGCCACGAGGAGTACTGCATCGGGTCGGCACGCCCGGGGTTCCAGGGACGCATCCGGCTCGGGTTCGCGGCGGACGGCAAGGTGACGGCCGTAGATCTCTATATCGTTCAGGACAATGGCCCCAATACCGGTTTTCCAGACTTTACGTCGGCTGCGGACAATGTGTCCCTCGTCTATACGCCCCAGGCGATGCGCTTCCGGGGAATCCCGGTCCTGACCAACACGCCGCAGCGAGGCCCGCAGCGGGGTCCCGGGCAGAATCAGATCGCGGCCGCGGTGGAGCCGCTGATCGACAAAGCGGCGCGAGCGCTCGGGCTCGATCAGGTCGCGATACGCCGCATCAACGCACCCGACAACGATACCCGGTACGGCGGACGCCAGGGGCCGGTCACGAGTGCCTATCTCAAGAACGCGCTGGACAAGGGCGCCGAACAGTTCGACTGGCAGGCCAAGCGCGCGCTGAGTGGCCAACGCTCGGGCTCCAAGGTCATCGGCGTGGGCGTCGGTCAGGCTTACCACTCGGCCGGGTCCAACGGCTTCGACGGTCTCGTCCGGATCACCCCGGATGGGATGCTGCACATTCACACCGGTGTCGGCAATCTCGGGACGTTCTCACACTCCGGTACCTCCCGCGTGGCGGCCGAGGTCCTGCAATGCGCCTGGGAGAACTGCGTCGTGGAGCGGGGCGACACGCGGAAACATCTACCGTGGAACCTCGGGCAGTTCGGCAGCAACACATCGTTCACGATGACGCGGACGAACTACGTCGCTGCGATGGACGCGCTGACGAAGCTCAAGGAAATAGCGGCCCTGGATCTGGGTGGTACTGCCGACGATTACGATATCGCGGACGAAGCCGTGTTCTTGAAGTCCGACCCGACCCGGAGTCTGAGCTATGCCGCTGCCGCACAACGGGCGATCGAGCTCGGCGGGAAGTATTCGGGCCAGGTCGTACCCGAGGATATCAACGACATGACCAAAGCGTCCGTGGCGGCCCTTGCCGATACCGGACTCATCGGTGTGGCCAAAGATAACCTGGAGCGGGTAGGGACCGTCCCGGCGCTGGCGGCCGGGTTCATGCAGATCGAGCTCGATCTTGAGACCGGTAAGTTCGCTATTCTCGAGTACCTCGGGGTAGCCGACTGCGGTACCGTGATCCATCCGATGGGCCTCGCCACGCAGATCAAGGGGGCGGCTATCATGGGGATCGGGATGGCTTCCAGCGAGCGGTACATCATCGATCCCCAGAACGGGTTGCCCGCCAACACCAGCTTCGAACAAGCCAAGCCAGCGACTTATCTGGACGCGCCCGCCGTGATGGGTTGGGCCGCGGTCGACATAGCGGACCCGCAGAACCCGGTCGGCGCCAAGGGTATCGGTGAACCCATCCAGGGCTGTGCGACCGCGGCGTTACTCTGTGCAATATCCGACGCGCTCGGCGGGCATGTGTTCAATCGGACGCCCGTCGTGCCCGACATGATCATCAACGCCGTGGCCGGACGGGAGCAGTCGCACAAGCCCTTGCAGGTGCTCACGGCTTAGTTGTTTGAGGGGGGCTTTTCTCATACGATCATGGGGTCGATCTGTCCACTCCAACTCCGCAGGGGGGATACCTGATGGCTGAAAACAAGACCGTTGGCATCGCAGTAAATACGCCAACTCCAGAGCCTCGAACCGATGACGGCGGCATGCTCGCCGAGCTCGGTCGAAGCCGGGCGTCACGCCGAAAATTTATCAAAGGCGTCATCGCTTCCGGCGCCGTCGTCTCCTCGGCGGGCTACGTTTTCGGAGGCTTAAGTGGTTGCACTCCGGAGCCGGCTGCGCCCGGCGGCGTCGAACGACTCCTGAGTCTGAATGTCAACGGTGAGACTCGTCGCGTCGACGTATTACCGAACGAAACCCTGGCCATGACGCTGCGCTACAAGCTCGGCTTAACGGGCACTAAACTGGGCTGTGATCGTGCCGAGTGTGGCGCGTGCACCGTGTTGATCGACGGCGTTCCGAGCTATTCCTGCTCCACCCTGACTCACACGGTTCGTGGCCGGGCGATTACCTCCATCGAGGGTGTAGAAGGGCCGAATGGCGAGTTGCACCCGATCCAGCAGGCGATGATCGATGAACTGGGCCCACAGTGCGGTTTCTGCACCCCGGGTCAGGTGATGTCGGCCGTGGCGCTGCTGCAGGCGAATCCGAACCCGACGCGGGATGAAGCGCGTTTCGCGATGTCTGGGAACCTGTGCCGCTGTGGTGCGTACGATCACTATCTAAATTCCATCATGCGTGCAGCACAGGTCTCCTAGATGGCCTGGGACCTCATCGGCAAGAATTTCATTCCACCCGACGTCCATGGAAAGGTCACCGGCAGGGCCAAGTACGCAGAAGACTTCCGTGCCGAAGGCATGGTCTTCGCCAGACTGCTGACGAGTTCCGTGCCGCATGCAACGATCACCAACATCGACGCCTCCGAAGCGCTCGCGATGGACGGCGTGTTGGGAATCGTTACCGCCGATGATGAGGGACTCGCCGGCCGGCTGACGAACGAGCCGAGGTACGTCGGTGATCCGATCCTGGCGCTGGCCGCCGTGGATGAGACGACGGCGCAGGACGCCATCGACCGGATCGAGCTGGATTTTGCGCCTCTGCCGTTCACGGTGGACCCACTCGAAAGCCTCTACCCGGGCGGCCCCGACGGCCGCGCGGACGGCACGAACGTCGGTGGCGGGCGCACGGGCATCCAGCCCCGCCGAGTCAAATGGACCGCACGTGACTTCGCCGCCGTAGAAGAAGGTCAACTACCGATGGGTGAGGCGGCGGTCGAGTGGGCCTTCGGTGACCTGGATGCGGGTTTCGCCGCCGCGGATCTCATTATCGACGAGAGCTTCGTCACCCAGGGGAACTCCCATCATTCGATGGAGCCCCGTACGACCATGGCGTACTGGCAGAACGGCAAGTGCTATGTGCACTCGGGTACGCAAAGCCTGACGGCGAGCCTGCCCGGCATCGCCAACCAGCTCGGCGTGGGTCTGGACGATTTCGTCTATATCAATGAGCATTGTGGCGGTGGTTTCGGGTCCAAGGGTACGGCCTCGCAGACGGTAGGTATCGCGGCTCACCTTGCGAAGAAGATTTCTCGCCCGGTCATGCTGCGTGTCAGTCGCCACGAGGAGTATTACATCGGTTCCGCGCGTGGCAGTTTTCAGGGCCGAGTTCGGCTCGGGTTCAGCGCCGATGGCGCCGTGACCGCGGTCGATTTTTCCGTCGTGCAGGACGGCGGGGCGAACGGTGGCTTCGGTGATACCGGCGATGCGGCCCAGGCCATATCGATCATCTACCAGCCCGGGGCGATGCGTTTTCGCGGCATTCCCGTGATGACCAACACGACGCCGCGAGGACCACAGCGCGGCCCCGGCCAGAATCAGATCGCGGCAGCAGTCGAGCCCCTCCTCGACCGGGCGGCCCGTGAACTGGGCTTGGACCGCCTTGCGATACGCAAGCTCAACGCGCCCGACAACAGCGCGACAGTCGGTGGCAACCAGGTGCCCGTGAGTAGTGCCTATCTTCCCGACGCCTTGGACAAGGGCGCGCGCCTGTTCAACTGGGAGGAGCAGGCCCGGCGCAGCGGCGAACGCAACGGCTCGAAGGTCCGCGGCGTTGGCATCGGCCAGGCCTACCATGATGTCGGCCGGAGCGGCTACGACGGCCTGCTGGTCTTGACGCCGGAGGGCAAGCTGCACTTGCACAGCGGTGTCGGTAATCTCGGGACCTACTCTTACGCGAGCACGACCCGCGCGGCGGCGGAAATATTGAAGTGCGACTGGGAGAACTGTGTCGTCCATCAGGGCAGCAGCGCGAAGTTCCTGCCGCGAGCCTCGACGCAGACCGGTAGCAACACGTCCTGGACCATGAGCCGGACCAACTATGTGGCGGCAGTCGACGCGGTCAACAAACTGAAGGAGATCGCCGCCATGGACCTGGGTGGCACGCCGGACGACTATGACATCGCTGAGCATCGAGTGTTCGCGACGGACGACCCCGAACGGTTTCTGACCTATGCCCAGGCCGCGCAGCGCGCTATCGAACTCGGCGGACGGTTTTCGGGGGAGGAGCCGCCGGAGGAGATTCATGAGATCACCAAGCTGGCGGTGGCCGGCATTGCGGGTACGGGCCTGGTGGGGGTCGCGAAGGATACGCTGCGCATGGAAGGCGACATCCCGGCACTTGCGTGCGGCTTCGCCGCCGTAGAGGTTGATCTGGAGACCGGTAAGGTCGAGATACTCGACTATGTCGGAATCGCCGATTGTGGCACCGTGTTCCATCCTCAGGGGCTGGCGCAACAGATGAAAGGCGGCGGCGTCTGGGGAATCGGCTTCGCGCTTTTCGAGCGGCAGATCTACGATCCGCAAAACGGCCTGCCGGGCAACACCGGCTTCGAGCAGTGTAAGCCGGCCACTTATCTCGATGTGCCGTCGGTGATGCGCTGGGATGCGGTGGACATCGCGGACCCACAGAACCCGGTCGGCGCCCGGGGCATCGGCGAACCGCCCATGGGCGCTTCGGCGTCTGCCGTCTTATGCGCAATCTCGGACGCCTTGGGCGGGCACGTCTTCAATCGTACGCCGGTCGTACCCGATATGATCGTCAACTACGTAGCGGGCCGGGAGCAATCGTCCCAACCGCTACAATTACACACAGCATAAGGAGCGATGCCATGCCCAGAGACATGATGGCGAGTTTTGAGCTCTACCAACCTGACAGTGTCGATAACGCAATCGATCTGCTGGGCCGGTTTGGGGAAGACGGCTGGGCCATGGCCGGCGGCCATGACACGCTCGATTGGTTCAAGGATCGCGCCAAATACGCCCCGTATGTCGTCGATCTGACCGGTATCGCCGAATTGCGCGGTATCCGTGAAACACCGGGTGGCGTCGAGATCGGCGCGCTGACGACGCTGACGGAGATCGAGAGGAACCCGCTGATTCAGGATCGCTACGGTGTCCTGGCCGATGCGGCGCGTCGGGTCGCGAGCCCGCAGATCCGCAACACCGGGACGTTGGGCGGTAATGTCAACCAGGATGCTCGTTGCTGGTACTACCGTTACGGCACGGATTGCTACCGTGCCGGCGGTACCACCTGCTATGCGGATACCCCAGAAGGCCAGAATCGCGAACATTGCTTATGGGGTGCGGACCGTTGCGTCGCCGTTTCTCCTTCCGACACCGCACCGGCTCTGGTCGCGTTGGACGCGCGTATGGTCGTGCGAAACGCCGACGGCGAACGTGAAGTCGCGGCCGAGGACTATTTCATCGGCCCCGACATCGACATCGAGCGCATGACCATTCTGGAACCCGGTGAACTCCTGACTGCCGTGCGTCTGCCGGGCGAATGGGCTGGCGCGAAGTTCTACTTCGAGAAAGTTGCCGATCGTAATACCTGGGACTTCCCACTCGTGAATATCGCCGCGGCGATGTTCGTGACGAACGGCACGATCACGCGGATTCGACTAGCAGCGGGTGCCGTTCAATGTGTGCCGAGGCGTCTGACGGTTGTCGAGGAAGTCGTCACCGGCAGTCCTCAGGACGAGGAGACCGCTGCTCTAGCAGGGCAGGCCGCCGTCCGTGGCGCTACGCCGTTGAACTACAACCACTTCAAGATTCCTCTGCTCGAGAATCTCGTGAAGCGGGCGATCCGCGACGCATAGTTCGGTGGAGGTGTTCCGAGTCAGCCGCGACGTCTGGGGACAAGAGATCGTTCAGGGTATGTCGTGGGATCTCCTGCCCGTGTTCTTTTTCGCCGGCATCGCTTTCATTGCGCTGCATGCTGCCTATCGCTGGTTCCTCGCTCCAAAGCGCAAGTAAATCGTGAGCGGGGCGAAATCTGCCGCGGACTCCGGGGGACGCGGCGTGGCCAGACTCGTCAGGCACTCTCTCATAGACCGCGTGCTGCACTGGGCAACGGCGGTCAGCGTCGTGATCCTCGTCGCGACGGCGTTCTTGCCTATCCTCGGGGTCGAGTTCGCCTGGGTGACCGTTCACTGGGTGACGGGCATCGTTCTGGCAGCGGTCATCCTGATCCATGTGGTCCGGGCGCTGTTCTGGCAGAACCTCGGTTCGATGTGGATCGGGCTAAGGGACCTGCGCGACGGTATCCAGCTCGCAAAGTGGGCGTTCCGATTCAGTGACATCCCGCCAGCCCTGGCTGGCAAATACTCGCTAGCCCAGAAAGCTATTCATCATGTCTTCTCCGTGGTCATCTTGACAACCCTCGTCACGGGCGGATTGATGTTGGTCAAGATCGATACACCGTGGTGGGAGCGCGACCCCTACTGGCTCGGGGAGGATACCTGGGGCGCCATCTATGTCCTCCACGACCTTGCGGCACTGCTGCTGGTCACCATGGTGATGGCTCATGTCTACTTCGCGTTGCGGCCCGAGAAACTCTACTTCACTCGATCGATGATCATGGGCTGGATAACCCGGGACGAACACGCCGCCCACCATGACCCGGAGCGCTGGCGGGTGGACCCCGAGTGAATTAGTATCTCGATGCACTTTTGAGAACAACAATGAATAATAAACCGGCCCAGAAACTCGACGAGCGTATCGACGCGATCGAGTCGGGTTATGAATTCATGCTGGCCTACGCCGCGCAGGGCAGGGACACTGATCGGGGCGCGACTGGTTCGGCATCCGAGTTGCGGGACTTTCTCCAGGCGATGGAACAAGCCTTAGAAGGTTTGGGCGCGACCGTCAGTGCGCATGCGAGGGCACAGAATGCGGATGCCGCCGCGCGCTCGAGTGCCTTCCTCGACGCAGTGGATGAAGACGCGAAACGCGCGCAGGGCGTAATCCGTCTGGTGTTGGCGCAAGCTGGAATCAGCTCTCAGCTGATCGATAACGTCAATGCGTCCATCCACTTGCGAGCCTTGTTGACGGATCTATTCGTGCTTGATGAGGCCTTGAAGAACTAGGAATCGAACTATGAGACGTCTATGTGTAACGGCCCTGATCATGGCGAGTCTGATAGCGCCTGTCTGGGCCCAGCGGGATTGGTCCGCAGCCGAGCTCGAGACGTTTTCCGCTGTCGAAATCGCGGCGGTCCGGGTGTCAGACGGCGTTTACATGCTCGCCGGTAGCGGCGGTAACATCGGGCTGTCGGTTGGTGAAGACGGTGTCTTCATCATAGACGATCAATGGGCTCCCCTCAGCGAGAAGATCATGGCAGCGATCGCCGAGATCACCGACGCCGACATCGAGTTCCTCGTGAACACGCATTATCACGACGACCATACTGGGGGCAATGAGGCTCTCGGTGCGGCCGGCGCGCTAATCATCGCGCATGACAATGTTCGCGCGAGAATGAGCACGGACCAGTTCAGGGCAATCTTCAATCATTCGTTTCCAGCTAGACCTGCTGGCGCCCTGCCAATCGTAACATTCTCGGATGAAATGACTTTCCACTGGACTGGCGACACGATCCGTGCGATACACGTCGCGCCTGCGCATACCGACGGCGATACGATCCTGCATTTCCAGAACGCCAACGTAATCCATACGGGCGATACCTACCTTAACGGGCTCTATCCGTTTATCGACGTCGGCAGTGGCGGCGATATCAACGGCATCATCGCCGCAGGTTATCGGGCGCTCGCTATTGCCGACGAGAACACCGCCATCATTCCCGGACATGGCCCGCTCTCCGATGCTGCCGGTCTGACGGCCTGGCTCGAGATAATCAAGGTAACACGCGGCCGTATGCAGTCATTGATCGACCAGGGGATGTCGGAAGATGAAGCACTGGCCGCGAGGCCGACGGCAGAGTTCGATGAGCAGTTCGGCAGTGGCTTTATAAGTCCCGAGAACTATAACCGCCTGCTCTATCAGAGTTTGAGCCGTAACTAACCTTTCGTCTCGGGAACTCGGTTGGGCCGGCCGCGTCATTCGGTTAGCAGCAACGTGCCCGTGAACTCGCTACAGCTTGCGGGATAGGCTTGCTCCCAGAGGTTGAGGATATTCGCCCAGGATGCCGGTGGCCGGGCGTCACGCTGGTACATTGGCCTACCGAGGGTTCCGTCGGGATAAAGCGATGCTTCCAGCCGCCAGAAGCCCTGCCTCGCGTCGTTCGTAAAGCCGTAGCGAAGATCGCCCAGGATCAGCTTGCCGCCGTCCCGGTAATGCGTAGTCAATTCGTTCGCGAACCAGTCGAAGATTTGCGCCTCCGGCGTCGCCCTGAATGCTGCGAACGCCGCATTGGATTCCCGGGGTTGTCGTCCCCAGCGGACCGGGCAAGGCTGTGCCATCGAGACGAAACCGATGAGGTCCTCGCTCGGCGTTCGTGCCACGACCCGCCGCAGCGGTAACTGAAAGAGAGTTGGAAATGCATGGACCTCCGAGGCAATAACGCCGCGTGATGCGAGATCCATTCGGGCCCAGTTCTCTGCATCGGCATTGAGCTTAAGTCCGAGGAACAGATAGGCAGTGGAGACTAGTAGAGCAAGACTCGTCAGCAGTTGGGCACGGCGAGGCGGCAACCATGCTGCGACTGCGAGCCCGACGAACAACATCAAGGTATAGCGCGGGTCGATGACAGGAATCGCCGGGAACGCGAATCGCCTGTCGGTGAACGGGCTCAGCAGCTGGGTCCCGTAGTGTGTGCACGCGTCCAGCAGTGGATGAGACCACAAGGCAACCGTTATCAGTACCAGCCAGGGCCAATAGCCAGTCGCGGGACCGTCGCGGCTGCGCCGCCACAGAAGCCATCCCCAGAACGGACCGATTATAGGCGCGAAGAACACAGAGTGCGTGATGGCACGGTGCAGCTGCAGGCGGACTAAGGGATCTTCCGAGATCATGTCGGCAACAAAGGTATCGATATCGGGGAAGACGCCGGCCACAGCACCCCACAGAGCCGCTCGACGATAACCGAGCTGCTTGCCGACGCAAGCATGCCCGACGGCGGCACCTAGGGCGGCCTGTGTAATCGGGTCCATTTCTGTTCCTGTCGGATTTCGCCTGCTGT
>JAZFYK010000117.1:0-3763 GCA_036443505.1 Gammaproteobacteria bacterium
GTGATGTTCCTCTTCGGCTTGCTCGGTCTCGGCATGAAATGGCTGGATATGCCGATCGTCCCACTGTTGCTGGCCCTGGTGCTCGGCCGCCAGCTCGAGGAACATCTCAGGATCGCATTGACGGGATCGCAGGGAGACGTTTCGGTATTCTTTACGTCGCCCTTCAGTGCGTTATTTCTTGGCCTGTCGGCTGTCTCGATCGCCTGGTCGATCTTAGGCTCGAGGCGATCACGGTCGGCGGGAGCGGCAACGCCAGGACTCTCGGAGTAGTCGATGAGTGAAGAACCGGTTCGCGTCGCCTGTTTAGGGCTGGGATGGTGGTCGGACGTTCTCGCGGACGCGGCGGGTCGAACCTCGGCGATCGACATCGTCGCCTGTTACACGCGCTCGGAAGACAAACGGGCGGCCTTCGCGGAAAAGTACGGCTGCAGAGCCGCTGCGAGCTATGACGAGATCCTTGCCGACGACTCTATACCGGCCATACTCAATACGACGCCTAACTCCGTTCATCTGGACACGGTGCGTCTAGCCGCGCAGAGCGGTAAGCATGTCTTCCTCGACAAGCCCATCGCGAATACCGTGGCAGACGGCAAGGCAATCACTGAGATCTGCGCCGATGCCGGCGTGACCCTGTCGATCGGCTACCAGCGTCGCCGCGAGAGCCATTTCCGCTGGATCAAGGACGAGATTGGCGCCGGACGGTTCGGCAAGCTCGTGCAGGCGGAGTGCAACATCAGTCGCGACCGGCTCGGAAAGATCGACCTCAGCTCATGGCGCTATCAGTCCGCCGGGATGCCGGGCGGCGTCTTACTGCAGATCGGCATCCATTACACCGACGTGCTCGAGATGCTGATGGGGCCGATCAAGCGGGTATCCGCCCTGTCGGCGCGACTCGTGCTACCGGGCGACAATCCGGATGTGTCCAATATGCTCCTGGAACACGAGAACGGTGCCATATCGAACCTGACCGCGAGCTACGCCTCGGCATCCGAGTACTACATGATGAACATCTACGGCAAGGAAGCCAGCGCTTATTACGACCTGTTTCAGGGCCTGCGGTATCTCGAGCGTGGAAGCTCTAAGGCAGCCACGGTGACTTGCCTGCGGAACGACCCCATCGTGGAGGAACTCGAGGAATTCGCCGCGTGTGTCCGCGGAGAGGGAACGCCCGAGATCGGCGGCGAGCGCGCGACCGAATCACTCGCAGTGATCCGCGCGGGCGTCAAATCGGCTCAGGAACGCCGGGTTGTCGACGTCGCGGACATCCTCGAGTCCCCGGACGAGTAGTCCGGCTCTTGTCTACAAGGCGAGAAATTCCTTCACGATCGCGTCACCGACCTCCGGCGTTGAGTTGCTTCCGCCGAGGTCCTTCGTTCGAACTTCTCCCGCGGCCAGTACTTTCTTGACCGCTTTCTGGACGTTCGTGGCGGCATCTTCCTCGCCGATGTGCTCGAGCAGCATGCGTGCGGATTCGATGGCCGCAATCGGGTTGACGATATTCTTGCCTTCATATTTCGGCGCCGAGCCGTGAATCGGCTCGAACATCGACGGATAATCTCTCTCGGGATTGATGTTGCCACCGGCGGCGACTCCCATGCCGCCTTGCAGCATGGAGCCGAGGTCCGTGATGATGTCGCCGAACAGATTGGATGCGACGACAACATCGAAGAACTGCGGATTCTTCACGAACCACATGGTTATCGCATCGACCAGTGCCATGTCGGTCTTGATATCCGGGAAATCAGCGGCAATCTCGCCGAATATTCTGTCCCAGAACACCATCGAGTAGTTAAGGGCGTTGGATTTCGTGCAGTTGGTCACGAGGCCGACTTGATCGCCATCGCCAAGCTTCTTTCGTTTGCGTGCAAGCTCGAACGCATAGCGCATGACCCGCTCGCAGGTTCGGCGAGTGAAGATGCCCGTTTGCGCGGCGAAGCCTTCCGGTGAATCGGGCTTAAAAATACCACCAACGGCCGCATACTCGCCTTCGGTGTTCTCCCTAATCACCACCATGTCTACGGATTCCGGCGTGGCCGTTCTCAACGGCGTGTCTACACCGGGATACAACTGGATGGGCCGCAGATTGACGTATTGATCGAACCCCTTTCTTATCTGGAGCAACAGGAGCAGGGAGATGTGGTCCGGCACCTTGGCGGCGTCGCCGATGCAGCCGAGAAAGATCGCATCGGTGTCCTTAAGCAGATCGAGCACGTTCTCGGGCCCCATCTCGCCGTGCTTCAGATAGTAGTCGCAACTCCAGTCGTACTCGTCGAAACTTATACCGAATCCGAACTTGTCGGCCGCGGCCTTGAGTATCTTGACCGCCTCATCGGCCACCTCCTTGCCGACGCCATCTCCGGGGATATTCGCAATGTGATAGTTCTTCATAGTGTCTCGCTCTTCAAGTGTGTGTAGTGACACCGGGCCTGGCGGCCCGGTAAGTCCAATGAATTCTCTGAGAGATGAACTGACGTTCGACGATGGCCTGTAATGGCCTAAGCGGATTCTTTCTTGGCCGCCTCTCGTTGTTCCATATAGGCCGCCAGTTCACCCTGCCGCGTGTGCAGCGTGTGCAACCAGCGTTGCCCACCGGACGTGAATCCGGCCCAATAGCCTAGCTCCACGATCTCGGGCTCCGTGAATTCGGCGTGCAGGTCGGCCCAGAGTGCATCGTCTGCCAGGTCCGGGTTCCAGAGCACGGCATCGGTATAACGCAGAGCGATTTTCTCGCGTTCAGTGAATCGCTCGGACTGCGCGTAGTTCTCCAGTTCGTTTAACCTGTTCGTTGGATCCTGCTTCGCCTCACGGGCGATGCCCTGGTTACTTCAGTATTCGCAGTTGAGACTGCGGGCAATATAGTAGCGTGTCAGCTCCTTGAGGTCCGTCTCGACAACACCTGCGTTGGTCTTTTTGTTGAAGAGCAGTTTGCGTGACACGGTGAATGCCCGCATCACGTCCGGCTGGTGCGCCCGGATCGACTGATTCTCTGGGCCAGGGCGTCCCCGTTCGATCGACTCCTCGAGCCATCCACGAACTTCGGGATCGTCTATCTCATCCGGCGCCAAATAACTTATCCGTGCCATGTCGGTCCTTCCCTCGTCTAGATCGCACTCTGCCGACCGAGACTGTAAGAGTCGGCAGGGCCCGGGTCAATCGAAATCGGCAGAATCCGAGCCCTGATCAGTAATTCATCCCGCAGCCGATCAGCTCATCGGTCGGGAACTTCGTGATGACCTCTACGCCGGTCTCCGTTACGACGACCTCGTCCTCCAGACGCACGCCGTCATAACCCACGCCGGCATAGGTCTCGAGGGCGAAGACCATCCCGGGCTCGATCGTGACCGGATGATCCAGGCTGTAGGCGCGCGAGATGATCGGGAACTCCCAGAGCCCGACGCCCAGGCCATGGCCGTACTGCAGCCCGAAGACTTCATGCTCGGACCTCGCACCCATGGTCTTCGCGTCCGGCCAGACCGTGCAGACGTCGGCACTCGTGAGGCCAGGCTTCACGGCATCGATACCCGCGAGCTGATATTCCAGGCAGCGTTGATGTATGTCCTTCTGTTTCTGGCTGGGCTTGCCGCAGCAGAAACAGCGGTACACGCAGGTATGGTAGCCGTTATACATCATGACGATATCCATGAAGATCATGTCGCCAGGCTGGATCAGTCGGTCCGAGCTCAGATGCGGATGGGGGTGGGTCCTGTTGCCCGTGGTCACCTGGACGTTGTGTACCCACTGCGCTCCGAGCCTGTGCATCTCA
>JAZFYK010000118.1:0-3155 GCA_036443505.1 Gammaproteobacteria bacterium
TTATGCGGGACTGGAGCAATCAGGCCGTCGCGACGATTGAAGCCGATTTTCAACGATCGGCCGATACTCACCTGATCAAGGTCGAACTTCCCTCCATCGAAGGGATAGATCTTTATCTGAAAGACGAATCGACCCATCCTACCGGAAGTTTGAAGCACCGGCTGGCCCGGTCTCTGTTTCTCTACGGGATCTGCAACGGATCGATATTGGAAGGTACGACCATCATCGAAGCATCTTCGGGCAGTACAGCGGTTTCCGAAGCATACTTCGCGAGACTTCTCGGGCTTGCGTTTATCGCTGTCATTCCGAAAGGCACGTCCCAGGAGAAGATCGACCAGATCTGCTTCTACGACGGCAAGTGTCATCTGGTAGATGCCGGTGATCTGTATGGAGAAGCAGCGGCGCTGGCAGAAAGAACGGGTGGGCACTACATGGATCAGTTCACCTTCGCTGAACGTGCTACGGACTGGCGGGGCAATAACAATATCGCAGAGTCCATATTTGCGCAGATGCGGTGTGAACGGTATTCCGAACCAACATGGGTCGTGGTCAGTGCCGGAACGGGGGGCACATCGGCGACCATTGGCCGTTACATCAGATACAAGCGCCTCCAGACCAGGCTCTGTGTCGCCGATCCCCAGAATTCGGTGTTCTTCGACTACTTCAACAGCGGCGACCGGACTCTGACCATCGACGAGTCATCAAATATCGAGGGTATTGGGCGACCAAGAGTGGAGCCTTCGTTTCTTCCGTCCATCGTCGACAGAATGGTCAAGGTTCCGGATGAAGCGGCGTATGCCACCATCCATTTCCTCGAAGGGCTCCTGAACCGTAAGTGCGGCGGCTCCACCGGAACGAATGTGTACGCGGCATTTCAGCTCATTTCCGAGCTCAACAGGCAGGGGAAAACCGGAAGCGTCGTGTCCATGATCTGCGACAGTGGAGACCGGTATCTGGAGACATACTACAGCAATGACTGGTTGAATCAGAAGGGATTCGACCTGACGCGCTATAGAGAGAACTTGGAGGTTTTCTACAGTTCAGGAACCATGCCGGACTGAAGAGCTTCGTGAATGAAGCCGGACCTTTTCGAATCGTTTCTGGAGGACAGACGGGCGCGGACCGTGCCGCGCTGGATGCCGCTCTGGAGCTCGGGCTGGATGCAGGCGGATGGGTTCCACTCGGGCGCAAGGCGGAAGACGGGATTATTCCCCATCACTACCCGAATCTGAAGGAGGCGGAGTCTGAATTACCCGCTGTTCGGACGCAGCGCAACGTCCTCGATTCGGACGCGACCGTCATCTTTTCACACGGGATACTCTCCGGCGGCACGGCGCTTACGGAGTCGATTGCCCGCACGCTCAGCAAACCGTTACTGCATCTGGATCTGAACCGAATTTCAGAACTAAACGCGTCGGCCGAGCTGTACGAGTGGTTGGCTCGCCAGCAAATTGGGACTCTGAACGTCGCGGGGCCACGGGAAAGCCAGGATCCAGCGATCTATGCCAGCACCAGGCGGGTGCTCATCGCCGCGCTGCGCCGCGCTTGCACCGGCTCGACTTTCCACGAATGAGAATCGTGCCCCATTCCACGTGGGATGGGCCGAGGCCGCGATACTACACTTACGGGATTCAATCAATCGAGACATTCGAGGCGGTGCCACATGAGGACGGTGATATTGCTCGCCATGGGATTTATGCTCAGTGCGGCCCCGGCGTTTGCCGGATCCATCTACAAGTGCAATACGCAGGATGGAGTCGTATTCAGTCAGACGCCCTGTGCGCCGGACGCCATCGAGCTGAAATACGGAGAATCGAAAAGGGCTAAGCAATCCACCAATGGTCAGGAAAGACCGACTGCCGGAATGATCGATATCCGGCTGTTCGATAAAGTTGGCGCAAAGACCGCAGAAGCCATAGTCGAGCTCGTGGGGCGTCCGGCCGCGAAGTACATCCACAACGGTGACGATCATTGGCTGTATCCGAACGCCGTCAAGGTAGAGGGCGAGAGGCGCCTTTGTCCGGAACTGTATCTGAGAGACGGCAGGGAATATCAAATCAGCTGGATTCCCGAAGACATAATGAAAAAGTCCGTTATCGCGGCACAAGGATTCTCGGACTGGAAAGAGCCGAGCAGTATCAGGAAAAAGACGTTCTCGGTAGGTGATACGGTGGTCATGGGAAAAACCAAATCGCAAGTCGTCAGCAAGCTCGGTCAACCGGACGCCAAGAAAGTGTTCAAAGGCCGCGAGATCTGGGAGTACAAGGACGTACAGTTTTCGGCGAATAATCCTGAGACCCTGACCATTTACCTGACTTTCGAAGGCGATATCGTAGCCAGCTCCGCCGGTAACTAGTAACGTATCTACCATTGCTCCATGATCGAGCCGTTTTCCGAGCGGCACCCGGTGGTTTCCGGCCAGTGAAGATCCAGGTAAAGCGTGTATATGAGGCCGGGGCTCCCGGGGATGGGAAGCGAATACTGATTGACCGCCTGTGGCCGCGCGGCCTGTCGAAGGCAAAGGCGGCAGTGGACGTGTGGCTGAAGGAAATCGCGCCGTCGACGGAGCTGCGACGCTGGTATGGGCACGAGGCCGAGAAGTGGCTGGAGTTCAAGAACCGTTACCACGCTGAGCTCGATGACAACGCAGCCGCTGTCGGCGAGCTGATTTCCCATCTCGAAAAAGACCCTGTGACACTGCTTTTCGGCTCCAGGGAAGAGCGGCTGAACAACGCCTTTGCTCTGAAGGAGTACCTGGAATCGAGAGTGCGCCACCTATGACCGATCAGGTGGGGACTCGCCGGAGCGCCACACGGAACTCGTTGCGTTATTCTATGGTCGAATTTTCAGTAGTCCTGTCTGGCTGACCCTGGAACTGCGAATGCCTGTCTCATTAACGCTACAGTGCCGGTGGAGAACGTTCCTGGCCCTTCTGGCCGTAGCGGCCCTGGCAGGTTGTGGCACTTCACCTACCGGCCGCAGCCAACTGCTGGTTTTCCCGGCCGATCAGCTCGACGCCATGGGCGTGCAGGCCTTCGATGAGATGCGCTCACAGCTGACCGTGGAAACGGATCCCACGATTAATGACTATGTGCGCTGCGTCGCCACCGCCATCACCGACGAGTTGCCGGACAAGAGCACCAGTTGGGAGGTCG
>JAZFYK010000119.1:0-3722 GCA_036443505.1 Gammaproteobacteria bacterium
TCATAGGCGCCCAGATGCAATGCCTCGATAGCGCTCTCCGTGGAGGCGAAGGCAGTCATCATCACGCAAGTCACCCTGGCATTCGTCTCCTTCAAAGTCCTCACCAGAGCGATGCCGCTTCCGGTTCCCAGCCGCACATCGATCAGCGCGACGTCCGCGGGAAAGCTGGTGATGGCCCGCCTGGCGGCGCCTGTTTCGTACACCGGAAGAACCTCGAATCCCTGCATCACCAGGAGGTCGGCGGTGCTGTCGGCGAAGTCGCGATCGTCATCGACGATGAGAACCCGCCGCCGAAATCCCATTTCGGCATTGACGGCTGGCACGCTCATGTGGGTGTTCTCGATTCCAGGTGCTGTGTGAGTGACATTGCTGCCGGCTGGCGTAAAGAGGCGTCCTGATCCCCAGAATCATAAAGATTAGCACGAAATCAACGGCTTGAGCAGGCTGGTTCGGCACCCTCCAGGCGCGGTAGGCTGCTGCTGGATATGTGAATCACGTCTGTACGCGTTTGTCAGAATGCCAAATCGATCACAAAGCGCCGACATGGGACAGAAGCCGCAAGTCCTATAATTGATGTCACAGCTCGAAAAGGAGGCGTACCAACCTCATGGCCAGCAAAACTCGAGATGAACAACTGATCACGGAGACCTCTCTGCAGGAGTACTTCCAGACTTCTCTCTCGGATGCTCTCCAGAATCAGAAAGTGCAGGCCGGCGCCGACACCATCCACTACGTGGTCGGCCTTCTCACCTCCTTCTCTCGCGCCGAAAAGCTGTTCGACCACACTCCCGACGGCATGATGATTAGACCTCTTGCCTTGGTTTACGCAGACGCTGTCGAGGGCAAGACTGTCGACGAGCGCAACCGCGCGCTCCGACGGCTCGGTGATGTGGCCCTGTTCATCTCCGGAGTATTTTCCCAGAGTCTCAATCGATGTGTCGTAGACATCGACTATTACGTGTCCATGGGCGGTAGCGCGTATAGCTATCTGTCCGACACGATGCGCGCCACAGACCGTGGCCGGGCCTTGAGCGGCATCTACGACGAACTCGCCTCGAAGTTCGTCGCGTTCGTCGACGCCCTTGCCGAAGTCAGCGAAGGCGCGAGTTGCAACAATGATATCGACGTGTTGCGACAGTATGAAATTTGGCTCCGCACCGGCAGCACGAGAGCAGCTGATCGTTTGCGCGCGGCAGGGATTCAGCCGTCAACGATCGCGACGAGCCGCCTTCGGCATTGACGCGTAAGGGAGTCTGGCCGGGTGCTCGTGAGTTTGCAGCGTCAGCTCGAGCGGATCTATGAAATAGAGATACCGCACAGTGTCGACGATTTTCTTTTTACTGATCCCGAAATCCTGAAAACCCTCCAGGGCCGTGATAAATGCGACGAGTCGACGGTCGAAGAACGGCTTTTTGTCGTTCAAGATGGCGATCATGTGGATGTTGGCCTGTACGTGGACAGCGAGGTCGTAAATCGCCTCACTCAGGACGATCCCGCGTCATGCCTCCATGACGGCAATCTCGCCGACTACTGCACGGCCATGGAAGGAGTAAGTCACTTTCTGTATCTGATCTGGAATGCAGGCCACGAGCGCGGCGTATCTCGGATGGAACTCGAGATGCAGGCGGAAATCGACAAATACGTAAGCACTGCATTCCTCTTCGGCCAACAGGCAAGTGGACGGGTTCCTTCCAGTCTTCATCGATGGCTTTTCGAGAGACCGGAATTCGACTCTTCGCTGGACAGAGTCAGCATGGAACGCTATCGAGACGCCAACTACTACGCAAGCAAATACTGCGCACGCCTGGAGAAGCGCTACCTCAGGCGCGATGGCCAGCTCGGCATATTCAACGACCTGCGCAGACTCTACCGCCTGACCGACCGCGCCAAGATAAGCTGCGCCGTCGAAATCGCCTGACCTTCAGTGGGCATGGACAGCCCGGTCCAAATGACCGAGCATAGATGCGATGAAGGTCGAGGGCACCCATACTCGGACTATCTGGCTCGACCGCGACGGATGGTCCGTCGGCGTAATCGATCAGACCCGCCTGCCCCATCGCTTTGTCACCTTGCGCCTCACGAGCGTCGATCAAGCGGCTCGAGCGATCGCGGACATGATCGTGCGCGGTGCGCCGCTGATCGGCGCCACCGCCGCCTATGGTCTGGCATTGGCCATGCGCGACGATCCGAAAGACGACAATCTGGCCAGAAGTGCCCGGATGCTGTTGGCCACTCGACCCACCGCGATTAATCTTCGTTGGGTAGTGGAGCGTTTACGCAGGCTGCTCGATCAAACGCCCACGGACGAGCGAAACAATGTCGCCTATGGGGAAGCTGCGCGGATCTGCGACGAAGATGTCGCCATCAACCATGCCATCGGCAAGCATGGTCTGGCACTGATTGAGCAGCATCGACGGAACAAGCCTTCGGGACCGATCAACGTTCTCACCCACTGCAACGCCGGCTGGCTGGCTACCGTGGACTGGGGAACGGCACTGGCTCCCATCTACATGGCGCACGATGCCGGCATCGACGTGCACGTATGGGTGGACGAGACGCGCCCCAGGAATCAAGGAGCCAGCTTGACTGCCTGGGAGCTGGATCAGCATGGCGTTCCCCACACTCTCGTGGTGGATAACGTCGGCGGCCATCTCATGCAACGGGGCGAGGTGGATTTCTGCATCACCGGCACCGATCGGACGACGGCTTCCGGCGATGTCTGTAACAAGATCGGGACCTATTTGAAGGCACTCGCCGCCAGAGACAACGATGTGCCCTTCTATGTCGGGCTGCCGGGACCCTCCATCGACTGGACCATCGACGACGGCGTCGCCGACATCCCCATCGAAGAGCGCGATCCCGAGGAGGTCACGACCATTACCGGCCTTTCACCCGCCGGAGAGCTGGTTTCGATCCGGCTCGCACCGAACGCCTGCCCGGCCGCCAACTTCGCCTTCGACGTGACGCCGGCACGGTTGATTACCAGCCTCATTACGGAGCGGGGCTTGTGCCCGGCGACCTCGGCCGGGCTGCGATCACTGTACCCGGAAGGCGGCGGTAATCGGCCTTCCAGCAAATAGCAGGGAGGAGTGAAACAGGCGGATGGCCCTACAAGGACGGAGCTGCCAGATGCTGATAATAGGCGCCGCCGGCCGCCGCGGCGATGACGAGCCCGGCAATGCTGCCGATGACGAATGCGTACTCGGAATCCTTCATCAAGAATTTGAAAAGGACGACGGTTGCCCCCCAAGCCGCCAGACACACAACCATCAAGACGTATGCTTCCACTTTGCCTCCAGTTCGGTACGTAACTGCTTCTAAGCGCAGGAAATGGTAATTAAGATCATTCTAGACATGTTCCCGTGAATTTCACCCAATAATCGACCCGCTGGAGCCACTTGGCTTGGTCTTTTGCCCCGCGATCGCCCGAAAAAGGCCTCTAGAGCCTGCACTTACACCCCGGTTACTTGAAACCCATCACAAACCGGGAAATCCGTTCCCGGCCGCCTGAGACCCGTGTCACGGCTTCGACACCCGGTTAAAGATGCGCTGGCTTCGAGACGATATGCAGAGAGGTCCAGGGAGTACGTCGCGGACCCACCCGCGACGGAGGAAATCGGGTGCCCGGGGCATCTCTGCCCGGGAGTCTCTGATTATCGTAATGCCGACGGAATCGGCGGCCGCCTGTGACGGTTACTCGCCAGCGCTATGAACAGATCGAA
>JAZFYK010000120.1:0-3160 GCA_036443505.1 Gammaproteobacteria bacterium
CAGACCGGTAGCCATGGGCAGGTAGTTTCAGGGTACGCAGTACGTGATAGAAACTTGCATCGTTCTCTTACTCCGCCTCGAAGCCGGCCGCCTTGTGGGCGCCGTCGCAGAAAGGCTTGTTATTCGATTGACCACAGCGACAGAGCGCCACGCCTTTACCCTGCCAGGCGACTCGGCCGCTACTTGCGACGATCGAAACATTCTGAACGGTTTTGGTGTCGCTCATTAATCGCTCCAGAAGGTCCGTTCGTCGGAGGACTTCGATAATGCCCGTGTTCGATCGCCGTTGTCGATATTCTCACGCTAGATGTTCAGAACGCTCACTGCGAGTCCGGCCAGTACCGCGCCGATCAGCGGCCCGATCACGGGCACGGCAGCATAGTCCCATCCCGAGCTGCCCTTGCCGGCGATCGGAAGCAGGGCGTGCGCGATGCGGGGCCCTAAGTCGCGGGCGGGATTAATCGCATAGCCTGTCGGTCCGCCAAGCGATACACCGATGCTCCAGACCAGGAGACCGACGAGGAACGGGCCCATACCGGGATCCAGACCACCCGGAGCGAGTTGCTCGGAGAAGATCGCGGCGGCGACGAAGACCAGCACGAATGTGCCGATGACCTCGCTTCCGATATTGGCGGGGACATGGCGGATCGCGGGAGCCGTACAGAAACACGCTCGCTTGCTGTCCGGGTTCTCGGTACCGGCCCAGTGAGGATAGTAGTGCAACCAGACGAGTGTCGCGCCGATGATCGCACCGAGCAGCTGCGCGCTGACATACGTGCCGACATGGCTCCACTCGCCCGTCACGATACTAACGCCGATCGTAACGGCCGGATTGATGTGCGCATTGCTGCCGACGACGAGGGCCACGAGCACGCCCGCCAGGACGGCGAGACCCCAACCGGTCGTGATGGCCAGCCAGCCGGCGCCCTGGCCGTACGATCCCTTCAATGAAACGCACGCGACGACCCCGTTACCCAGCAGGATCAAGGTCATCGTCCCCAACAGCTCTCCCAAAAACGCACTCGACATCAATCCCTCCGGATGGGTTCGTATTGGCGATCGATTTTAAACTGTCTCAGTCGGCCGAAGCCCAATCGAACGAACGTGTGACGGCCTTCTGCCAGGACGCGTAGAGCCTGCCCCGCTCGGCGTCCTCCATGGCCGGCGTCCAGTGCTTGTCCACGGCCCAGTTCTCTTTGATCTCTTCGGCACCGGACCAGTAGCCTACCGCTAGCCCTGCCGCGTAGGCAGCGCCCAGCGCGGTGGTCTCCGCTGTCTTCGGCCGCAACACCGGCACCTTGAGGATGTCGGCCTGGAACTGCATCAGCAATTCATTGGCTACCATGCCCCCGTCCACGCGCAGCTCCTCTATGGAGGTGCCCGTATCGCGCTCCATCGCCTCCAACACGTCTCGCGTCTGATAAGCCGTGGCCTCCAACGCCGCACGCGCGATGTGGCTTCGATTCGCATAACGTGTCAGGCCCGCGATCACGCCGCGAGCGGATTCCTTCCAGTGTGGCGCGTAGAGACCCGAGAAGGCCGGCACGAAGTACACGTCACCGTTATCCTCGGCCTCGCGAGCCAGCGCTTCGATCTCCGCGCTGTCCGAGATCAGGCCGAGATTGTCTCGCAGCCATTGCACCAACGCGCCCGTGATGGCGACGGATCCTTCCAGCGCATACTGGGCTTTGGCAGACCCGAATTGGTACGCTACCGTGGTGATCAATCCTACCGTTGACGGCACGGGCGTCGTGCCGGTGTTCATGAGCAAAAAACAGCCGGTGCCGTAGGTGTTCTTGACCTCGCCGGCTTCGAGGCAGGCCTGGCCCACGAGCGCCGCCTGCTGGTCGCCCAGTATCCCTGCGATCGGAACGCCATCGAGCGCCGCCAGCGTCGCCGTGCCGTAGACATCGCTGGACGGGACTATCCGTGGCAGTACCGCGCGAGGAATATTGAAGGCCGTCAGCAGCGCATCGTCCCAATCCAGTGTCTCCAGATTCATGAGCTGGGTGCGGCTCGCGTTGGTCACGTCGGTGGCATGCAGACCGCCGTCCGAGCCACCCGTCAGATTCCACAGGATCCAGGAATCGATAGTGCCGAAGATCGCGTCACCAGCTTCCGCCATCGCACGAGCATCGGGGGCGTTGTCCAGGAGCCATTGCAGCTTCAGCGCGCTGAAGTAGCTCGCCAGCGGCAACCCCGTCTGGGCACGGAATCGATCCTGGCCTCCGTCACGCGTATAAGCAGCCACGAGTTTATTGACCCGCATGTCCTGCCAGACCAACGCGTTGTAGAGCGGCTTACCCGAATCGCGATTCCAAAGAATCGTGGTCTCGCGCTGATTGGTTATCCCGACTGCAGCCACATCGGAACGGTGTACGTCGCCCCGTGCGAGCGCCGCGCCGATGACCTCCTGCGTGTTGCGCCAGATCTCGGCCGGGTCGTGTTCCACCCAGCCGGGCTTCTCATAGATCTGTTCGTGCTCTTTCTGCGCAACCGAGACGATATCCCCGGCCTGGTTGAAGAGGATGAAACGAGAGCTCGTCGTGCCCTGGTCGATCGCGCCGATGTACTTAGTCATGGGTCTGCGCCCGCGTTAAGCGCTAGAAGGCTACTCCGAGGCCCACTCCACTGCGGCAAGCTCGTCGAGGATATCGAACCAGTTTTGGTACGACTGGGCGAGCGAGCCGCGGGTTAGATACCTGCCGTTGACGACAACGTTAGGAGTCTCCGAGACACGATAGCGAGCTATGAGATCCTTCGCCCGCTGAAGTTTCGTATGAACAGCGAACGAATTGAATGTGCTCGAAAACGTATTTTCATCGACTCCGAATCGAGCGAAGAATTCGATCAGTTTGCTTTCAGTGTCGAGATAGTTGCCATTGATGTGGAATTCTCGAAAGAACGGCGTATGCATTTCCTCCAGCTTTCCGAGCACCTCGGCCGTATAGAATGCCCGCGCGTGCACTTCGGCGACAGCATTCCATGCTGCGGGAATACGCACGAAATTAATGTAGTCCGCCTTGCCCTGAGTCCATTGCTCGATATACGGCTCGAAAGCGAAGCAGCCAGGGCAGCTATACATGAACACTTCGGCAACTTCGATCATGTCACCGTCGGTGCTCGTCGGCTGCTGTGGAGTCAGAAGTACATAGTCGGC
>JAZFYK010000121.1:0-4286 GCA_036443505.1 Gammaproteobacteria bacterium
CGGTTCACCAACGTCTGGTCGCAACCCTTATGCTCGCCGACACGAGCGACGATCCTGACGGGACGTTACGGCTTCAGAACGGGTGTCGGTACGCCTCTGGGAATTGTCAGGCCACCCCTACCGGATATTCCGCAAATTCCGGAGTGGGCCTCTTTCGAGCCTCCGCCGGTAACCTACAACATAGAGGTGCGGCCGTCTCATGGTCTCCTGGCTGGCGAGTACACGCTGCCGATGGCGTTCAAGGCGAATAGACAGCTTGGATACTCCACGGCCGCCATCGGCAAGTGGCACCTCGCCGATGCGGTTAACGGTTGGCTGGATCATCCGAACCTGACGGGCTTCGATCATTTTTCCGGGACAATGAGTGGCACGCCCGAGTCGTACTTTGCCTGGAACAAAGTTACCAACGGCGAACTCACGGGCGTCGTTGGTTACATGCCGGCTGACAAGGCTGACGACGCCATCGCGTGGATCGAAGAGCAGGGCGATGATCCCTGGTTCCTATGGTTGGCGTTCAACGTGCCACACATACCGCTGCATCTGCCTCCCGAAGCCTATTGGCAGGATGATCACTCCGACCTGGATTCGAAGTCCCTTCCGGAGGAGCGATCAGGCGATTACTTCGCCGCGATGATCGAAGCGATGGATACACAGATTGGGCGACTGTTGGCGTCGATCGAGCCGCAAGTACGCGAGAATACGTACGTAATCTTCATGGGTGACAACGGTTCTACCTCTGCCACTCTGAGTGCGCCTTTCCAGGCGAGGCGGGCGAAGAACACGATTTACCAGGGCGGCATAAACGTCCCGTTGATCGTGAGCGGGCCCAACGTAGTGCCCGGCGTGACGTCGAGTGCACTCGTCAACTCAACAGATCTATTCGCGACCATCATGGAGATGGCCGGCATCGAGCCGGAGGAGGCCGTTCCAGAGGATGTCAGGACGGACTCCGTCAGTTTTCTGTCAGCGCTTTCGAACCCCGATGCCCGATCGGGACGCGATTGGATCTACGCGGACGTCTTCACGGGCGGTTTCGCGGGCGTCGACGACGCGAACTATGCAATTCGCAATGCTCGGTACAAGCTACTCAGACATCGGGGGTCGGAGGAATTCTACGATCTAGAAGAAGATCCCTACGAGCAGAGCAATCTCCTGGCGCAGGAGCTGTCTCCGCAAGAGCGTGCCGAATATCTAGCACTGAAGAACCAGGTGTTGACGTTACGTGGCAGCGAGTTACAACCTTGAACGACGCGAGAGACTACTTCTGCTGATCTCGCTCTTCGATACGCCGGCGGCGCTCATCCTCGAGCGCATTGGACCGCTCGGTGCCTGGCAGAAGAAGCTCGCTGCCGTCGGCACGTATTAGACGCTCCAGCCACATTCCTGAGGAGCCCGTATACGTCGGATTGCCGGTTATGGCGACTCGCTCGCCCACCGTGACTGAGTCGTCCGTCCAACCGCCCACAGTCAGGTTCAACCTCCCGGGCAATTCGATAGACCAGTTCACGAGCTTGCCTGCGTCATCCGTTACATCCAGCGAAATCATTGCGTGCGGGTTGTAAAAATTGAACTCCGTTACGAGCCCCTCAACTGTGACCGAGCGGCTGGCATCATAGACAGGCGAACGTGCGTGATGAGAGTAAACACCCTCGGCCGATATCAGCGTCAAGAGACCAAGTAACAGGGTCTGCCGCGGCTTCATGGCCGGTCTTCCCTTCTCGAGAATTCAGTCGGAGGCTTGCAA
This sequence comes from Gammaproteobacteria bacterium, assembly GCA_036443505.1. GTDB lineage: Bacteria > Pseudomonadota > Gammaproteobacteria > Steroidobacterales > Rariloculaceae > SMWC01. The sequence continues at coordinate 1,745 of JAZFYK010000121.1, forward strand.
TCTTCGTACGGAGAAATTTCCTGCTCGGGGGCCCAACTCCAGACCTTTTTCATTACCACCGGTTGCTTCAGGCCCCAGGGGTCGTCCAGGGTCGCGCTCAGGAGCAATCGCTGCCCGTCGTCGGGGCGCGTGTATCGCTCTACTGCCGTGAGTTGATCGCTGTGCTCTATCCCCATAAAAGTGAGGTTTCCTCTCACGCTGGAAGTCTCTATCACGAGCGTGTCGCCCTCGTAATGCCCAACCGACCAGCCCAGCAGGCTTGGTGCGTAATCGTCTGGAGCAGCACGACCATCGAGATACACCGTCCGGCTTGCTTCCCACTCCCCATAGCGCATCTCGATTCTGTCGTCAAAGTGGCGTATCTCCAGTTGATGTGGCGAGAAGATTTGTTTCGCGAATCCCCAGGGTTCGCAATACAGAAAGCCCGGATCATCCGCCGGGTCTCGCGGATAGTTCTCCAGCGCCGCGGCCGTAAAACGCGGGCGAAAGTATTGCTCCCGCTGGTAGCCTCCGGCAGCCCGCGTCAATTCGTTCAGCGGGCGGTCGTCGTTGGCGGGATCATCCAATAATTCTTCGAGACGAGAGAGGCCCGCATCGGTGCAATATACATAGCATTGGCTGTCCGCCAGCGTGCGGGGCGGATCGCTCCACATGCCCTCTAAGTGGGAGCCGTCTGACTGAGCTCTCGCGAGCGTCGAGACGCAAAGCAACGGCAATTGAATGATCACAATAGAGAGAAACAGCGGTCTTCGAGTCATCATCACTCCCTTAGGGTTACCGCAATCGATACTTTCTTAATGTCGTGGCTGTGTTATTGGGATTCGTCCTGTGCGCCGAAGAGACTTTCGCCGGTCGAGAGCGTGAGCGTGCGAGCGGCCGCTATCAGGCCGCCGGCCCTCTCGCGGGAACCGACCACCGTGACCACATGCCCAACCTGCAATGAATTTCGGTTCCAGCCGCGGCGTAGCAGGTGGTTGGAGCTGCCTAATTCGAAGGCCCAGTTCTCGACGTCGCCGTCTTCATTCTCAACGTCGATGTAGAACCACGTGTGCGGGTTGCCCCACTCGACTTTGGTCACCGTCCCCATCAGATTGACAGGGTCCTCACGGTCGAATATCGCAGCGAAGGAGTGGTGTGCCTTGCCGGGGCCGGCGGCGACAACAAGAAGCCCGGCTATTGTGAGAGATCTAAGCAGACTCGCTCTCATTAGTGACTCCTCCAGTCTCTGCGCGAACAACCACTATTCGAAAACGGGTTCTGCCCACTTATTGTTTTCACAAACGAACTCCAGTAATTCTTCCCGTGGTGCGAAGTCCCACGTCATGTTCTTGATCCACGGTTCTTCGAAGACGCTGGGATCCTTGATAGTGACGCGCACCGTCATGTGGCCGAAATCGGTGCGGGTGTAACGTTCCTCGAGTCGCAGCATCTCCGTCTGAGGAAAGGTGCCCAGCCACCCCCTGGTGTTGAAACCGATTGTATCGACGACAAGTGTGTCTTTTTCCCACCGACCGATCGCGTGCCCCATCCAGGTCGGATTAGGGTCCGCCGGATGTTCTCGCCCATCCAAAAAAAACTGTCGATAACCGGGGATTCCCTCAAATAGATAGAGAATCAACTCGGGCGTTTGTACGAACTTGACGAAGCCGCCTCCGCCTGGCGGCGCGCTGGGCAGACAAAGTGCCTGTGGTTGTTCGAGAATTCGGCCTCTTCGCTCCCTTGCTACCTCAGCGGCCCACGGAAGCGGCTTGGCCCCGACGGGATAGGGGTCGTCGCTGCGCAACCACATGCCTGTCAGGTCGGGTCGGCCATCTGCCGTCCGTGGTAGCGGCAAATCCGGGATGATCTGTCGATCGCGAATCTCGGCGGCTATGACGCCCGGGTCGTCACCCAATGTATTTAATGAGACGCCCTCTGCGAGGCTAACGTCGAGTTGATGCGCGTTGCCTGCGTTCAAGCTGATCGGCTCGCTGGTATAGGATCTAAACGCACAGCACGGCATGCGAACAGTCAATACATACGTTCCGGTAGGTAAATCGCTGAGGTCGTAATGCCCAGTCGCCGAGCTACGTGTTCGGGCATCGATACCGATCGCCTCATCCTTGGCCTGCACTGCGGCGTCGCCTACGGCCAACCCATCCGGGCCCGTTATTCTGCCCGTCAGAGAGCTGGAATCGGGCTGAGCCGTTCCGGCCTGGGCGATCGACAGCAGGCAGGCCGCTATGCCAAGTCGATTCACGTTCATCTGCTCCCCAAAACGTCGTTATTGGGCTCGAGTACTCTCAGGGTTAGATTCTAGCCGGTTCGATCCATCGCCGCATCTGTATCGGTGGAACCCAGATGCAGCACTAGATATTTCGCTAATATGGGGCTCCTCCAGGGGAGACTGAGATGGCTACGGTCACGTTATGAGGGAGGAGCACAATGGGCAGGTCGGATGACGTTACTGCCGTACAGAAAGTAATTGATGATTACCAGGGGACCGTGAACGCCGGAGATGCTTCCGCCTACGGCATGCTCTTTGCTGACGACGCGATCCGTA
>JAZFYK010000122.1:0-9209 GCA_036443505.1 Gammaproteobacteria bacterium
GGTAGTAATCGATCAATGGCGCAGTCTCCCGCTCGTAGACCTCCAGACGGTTTCGTATCGTGGCCTCATCGTCATCGACACGCCGTATCAACTCGCCGCCTGCGTCGGTGCACGCGTCCAGCTCTTCCTGCGAGGAAAAATAGATATTCAATAATTTCCCGGTCTTGGAACACGTGCGTCGTCCGGTCAAACGCTTCAGCAAAATGTCGAAGCGGACGTCCATGAAGACGGCGGCGTCGAGTTGTTTCGCCAGGTCCTTTAGCACGGTTTCCAGGTCCAGCGCCTGTGCGCGATTACGCGGGAACCCATCGAGCACGAACCCGGTTTTCGCATCGTCGTTGCCAAGCCTTACCTTGATGATCCCCAATACGATTTCATCGGAGACAAGATTCCCCGCATCCATGACGACCTTCGCCTTGAGACCAAGTTCTGTGCCGTCGGCGACCGCGCTGCGAAGTAAGTCGCCGGTCGAAACCTGGGGCCAGCCGTGGTCGCTCTGCAGCTGCTGCGCTTGGGTGCCCTTGCCAGAACCGGGGGCTCCGAGCAATACGATTCGCATGGCGTAATCTCCACGTTACCGTGTTGTGCCGATTCGGGACGCGTAAACTATCCCGGACTATTCACATCGTCAATCTAACCGATCTCTTTGGTATCCTGGCTGGAAAGCTCGTCGAAACAAACAACGCACTGGAGGATTCGTGAAGCAAAACGCATTTTACGCCCAGTCCGGAGGCGTGACCGCGGTGATCAACGCCTCCGCGTGCGGGGTATTGGAGACTGCGAGAAAGCATAGGAATCAAATAGGCAAGGTGTTCGCCGGGCGTAACGGCATAATTGGCGCGTTGACAGAAGACATGCTCGACACCAGCAAGGAATCGGCGGCAACCATTGCCGCGCTGCGCCACACGCCCGGCGGCGCGTTCGGTTCCGCACGCTACAAGCTGAAAGGACTGGACGAAAACCGCGCTGAGTACGAACGGCTCATCGAGGTGTTTAAGGCCCATGACATCGGCTACTTCTTCTATAACGGCGGTGGTGACTCGATGGACACTGCGCACAAGGTGTCCCAGATCGGCAGGAAGCTCAAGTTCCCGGTCACCTGCATCGGAATCCCGAAGACGGTAGACAACGACCTGGCGGTCACGGACGTATGCCCCGGGTTCGGATCGGTCGCGAAGTATGTCGCGGTATCCACGCGAGAGGCTGCGCTAGACGTCGTTTCCATGGCGAGAACGTCGACGAAAGTTTTCATTCTCGAAGTCATGGGGCGACATACCGGCTGGATCGCCGCCGCATCGGCGCTGGCCGGACAGACAGCAGCGGACGCTCCCCATATCATTCTCTTCCCTGAGGTTCCATTCGACGAGAGCCGCTTCCTCGCTCGAGTAAAAGACTGTGTACGTCGTTACGACTACTGCGTCGTGGTCGTATCCGAAGGCGCGCGGCATCCGGACGGCCGCTTTCTGGCCGACACCGGCCTTCGCGATGCGTTCGGTCATGCCCAGCTCGGCGGCGTCGCGCCGGCGATTGCCAGTCTCGTCAGGGATCGCCTCGGCTACAAGTATCACTACGCAATTGCGGACTACCTCCAGCGTTCGGCGCGACACATCGCTTCGAAGGTAGATGTAGAGCAAGCCTACGCGGTTGGCAAGAAGGCCGTCGAGCTGGCGCTACAAGGACACAACGCCGTGATGCCAACGATTGTACGCAAGTCCCAGACGCCGTATCGGTGGGCCGTCGGTCAAGTCGCATTAAGCCGGGTGGCCAACCGCGAGAAGATGCTGCCGAAAGGATTTATCCGCCGCGACGGCTTCGGTGTGACTGCCGCTTGTCGACGCTACCTGGCACCGTTGATTCGCGGTGAAGACTACCCGCCTTACCACAACGGGCTGCCTCGCTACGTGAAGCTGCGGGATGTCCCAGTAACGCCAAAGCTCCGCGTAAACTTTGTGCTAAAATAGCGCGCCTTTCGTGGCCCGGTGACGGTCGCGGAACCAAGAGCAACGGGATCGCATTTAAAGACTAACGCTCGAAGAGCATCCCCATTCGACCCTGTGGACCTGGGACGTAGGTCGCAGTCGATCGTGCTTGGGGTAGATGTTCCCTGCCACATCCAGGATTCGACAATCCGCGCCTGCGGGTTCCGGAATCCTGGTGGCCGGGAGACGAGGGAGAATACGGAATGAATCCAGATATCGCTTTGGGACTCTGCTTGGGAGCCTCAGTACTCGCGCTGCTCTACGGTCTGTTGTCGGCGATCTGGGTCCTCGGCCGACCCGCAGGTAATGAACGCATGCAGGAGATTGCAGCGGCCATTCAGGAAGGCGCCAAGGCCTATATGAACCGGCAGTATCTAACGATCGGAGTCGTCGGCGCCGTGTTATTCGTCGTGCTGAGCATCGCATTGGAATTGGCAACAGCGATCGGGTTCGCGATCGGTGCGGTCTTCTCCGGGCTGGCAGGCTACATTGGAATGTTCATCTCCGTGCGGGCCAATGTGAGGACTGCCCAGGCGGCGACAGAAGGCATTAACCCGGCGCTGCAAATCGCTTTCCGCGGCGGCGCCATCACCGGGCTACTTGTCGTGGGCTTGGGACTCCTGGGCGTCGCGGGCTACTACGGCATCCTGCACGCGATCGGGTTGACGGATGAAGCAGTCCTCCAGGCGCTCATCGGCCTTGCTTTCGGCGGCTCCCTGATTTCGATCTTCGCCCGACTCGGCGGCGGTATTTTTACCAAAGGGGCGGACGTCGGCGCCGACCTCGTCGGCAAAGTAGAGGCCGGTATTCCAGAAGACGACCCGCGTAACCCGGCCGTGATTGCCGACAATGTCGGCGACAACGTCGGCGATTGTGCCGGAATGGCCGCCGACTTATTCGAAACTTACGCGGTCACGCTCATCGCGACGATGCTTCTGGGTGGACTCACTGCGACGTCGTTCGGGCCCAATGCCGTGCTCTACCCGATGGTGCTCGGAGCGGTCTCCATTGTCGCTTCCATCATCGGCACGTTCTTCGTCAGCACGAGCAGCGGAAAGATCATGGGCGCTTTGTATAAGGGTGTCATCGTCTCCGGCGTACTGGCGGCCATCGCGTTTTACCCCGTCACTATCTCGTTGATGGGTGAAGACGCGACGAATCTCTATCTGGCGGCGCTCGTCGGCCTCGCACTGACTGCAGCCATGGTCGTCATCACCGAGTACTACACGAGCACGGACTACAAACCGGTGAAGAAAATTGCAAGCGCCTCAACCACTGGCCACGCGACGAATATCATCGCGGGCCTGGGCATCGCGATGCGGTCGACGGCGCTGCCCGTGATCGTGGTATGCGCGTCCATCTGGGGTGCTTATGAACTCGCAGGGCTATACGGCCTGGCCATTGCAGCGACCAGCATGCTTTCCATGACCGGCATGATCGTCGCGCTCGATGCGTATGGTCCGATCACGGACAATGCCGGCGGTATCGCCGAGATGGCGGATCTGCCACCCGGTGTGCGCAAAGTGACAGACGCGCTGGACGCTGTCGGCAACACCACCAAGGCAGTGACGAAGGGCTACGCGATCGGCTCGGCCGCCCTCGCGGCACTCGTGCTGTTCGCCGACTATACCCACAGCCTGGAGGTAGCCGGCCTCGGTGCCCTGAGCTTCGACCTCTCCGATCACCGGGTCATCGTCGGCCTGTTCATCGGCGGCCTCGTGCCCTACCTCTTCGGCGCCATGGCGATGGAAGCTGTCGGTCGCGCCGCCGGCTCGGTCGTCGAGGAGGTGCGCAGACAGTTCCGCGAGATCCCCGGAATCATGGAGGGCACGACTCGCCCGGACTACTCCACGGCTGTCGATCTACTGACCAAGTCCGCGATCAAGGAAATGATCGTGCCATCGCTGCTGCCGATCCTCGTACCGATCGTCGTCGGCACAATCCTCGGCCCCCAGGCTCTAGGCGGCCTGCTCGTCGGCACGATCGTGACCGGCCTGTTCCTGGCGATCTCCATGACGACCGGCGGTGGTGCCTGGGATAACGCGAAGAAGTACATCGAGGATGGAAACCTCGGCGGCAAGGGATCGGAGGCTCACAAGGCCGCCGTGACCGGTGACACGGTCGGCGATCCGTACAAAGACACGGCGGGCCCGGCCATCAACCCGCTCATCAAGATCATCAACATCGTCGCGCTGCTGGCCGTCCCTTTCCTCTAGCTGATTGGGGGCGCGCCCCCTCGTCGGGGCGGCTAGTGGATGGATTGCAGTGCGTGGGGGCGCTCGACGATGTTGCCCTGCGCGAAATCGATACCCATGCGGCGGACGGCGTCGAACGACGCCTGATCTTCAACCTGCGCGGCCACGACCTGGAAGTCGAGCGTACGCGCCAATTTGATCATGGCTGTGACCATGGCGCGATTCACGCTGTCGGTGGCCAGATCGCGGATGTAGGCGCCGTCGATCTTCAGATAGTCGACCGACAGTTGCTTGAGATTCGAGAATGAGCCGATACCGCTACCGAAATTATCTAACGCGAATCGGCACCCGATGCCGTGCAGGACATTGATAAACCGTTGCGCTCGATCGAGGTTGGTCACGACCGCCGATTCAGGAACCTCGAAGCACAACTGTGACGGCGAGACGCCTGAATGATCCAGCGTTTCTACGACAAACTCGAGAAAATCTTCGTCCCCGAGCGCCTGCCCCGACAGGTTAATGGCACAGCTCCGTTCGTCCGGTAACCGAAGTACGCCGCTGGCAATTGCCGTAAGCGTCGCCTGCACGACCCAGCGATCGATGTGCGGCATGAGCTGATAGCGGGCGGCCGAATCCAGGAACTGAGCCGGCAGGACCAACTCACCCGACTCATCTCGCATGCGCAGCAGGACCTCCATCGCCGGACCTTCCCTGACTCGACCCGCGACCGAAACGATCGGCTGGACGAACAACTCGAACCGATCCTCTTTGAGCGCTCGCTGCAGCCGCTGCAACCATTGAATCTCGCCGCGCTGCCGCGCAACCACCTCGTCCCGTGCCGAGTAAACGTGAACTCGACCGCGTCCCTGCTGTTTCGCTACGTAGCATGCGGAGTCGGCGGCACCCAGAACGGTCTCGGCGGAGCCGCTTTCATGACCGACCTCCACCAGGCCAATGCTGACACCGACGTCGAATATCCGGTCGTGCCGGACGAATCGATAGTCAGCGACCGCCTGGCAGACATCATCGGCGATCTGTCGCCCCTTATCCAACGGGCAGCCTACGAGTAGCAACCCGAACTCGTCGCCGCCCAGGCGGGCCACAGTGTCTGAGTCACGCACCTTCTCTTTCAAAAGACTAGCGATCTCGCGGAGAAGGTTATCGCCAGCTTGATGGCCGCTGGTGTCGTTGACGGCTTTGAAGCGATCGAGATCCAGGTAACAGACAACATGCGCACCATCGGCGCTCCGGGCAGATTTCAGGGCACCCTGGAGCCGCCGTTCGAATTCAGCCCGATTGATCAGCCCGGTGAGCGCGTCATGGCTCGCCTGGTAGGACATCCGCCGAGTAAGCCCTCGGGTCTCGGTAACATCGTGAAAGATAATCACGCAGCCGGCCACGGTCCCATCCGGGCCGCGTATCGGCGAAGCCGTCAACTCGACGGAGCACTCACGCTCGCCTTGCTTACTCAGGAGCAGCGCTCTGCGCCCGAGGCTGATGCGCTTACGCTCATTGAGGCATTTCTGAACCGGATCGCCCAGCGATTCCCGGTCGTTCTCGTCCACCAACGCAACCAGGTCGGTCAAGCGCCTCCCCAGCCCCGAGCTACGAGAAGCACCCGTAAGGTGCTCAGCAGCTTTGTTCATATAGTCGATGATGCCGGCGGTATCGGTCGTTATGACGCCTTCGCCTATGGACTCGAGCGTGGTTCGAGCCTGCAGCTTCCCACGGCCCAGAGACGCTTCCATGCTCTTGCGATGACTGATATCGCGAGCGACCGTCAGAAGCGCTCGAGTACCGTTAAAGTCGATGACCCGGGAATGGAGCTCCGCCCACAGATCGCGCTCATCACCGTTGATGAGCTGCACTTCGACAGGCTGCAGCGGCGGGTCGCCATCGAGTTGGGCGCCAACTTGCCGGCGCACCATCGCGCGATAGGCGGGGCGCATCAGGTCCGTCACGGGCTTACCCTGGAGACTCTCGCGCGCGACACCGAACAGGTTCGCAGCGGCATCGTTTGCGTAGAGGATGGTCTCCGTATGAACGAGCGCCACATCGGGCAACGTCTGCGCCAGGTCTTCGAAGAGCGGGGTAACACCTGACCCGGACTTGTCGTTCTCTTGTTCCTGTCCGAGTAGCTTATTCAGGCTCGCGGCAATTTCGATAAATTCGGAGGATCGGCCTTCGATGCTCAATCGCTCCGACGCGTCGCCGTTCTCCAGTAACTCACGCACATCCGTGTTGAGTTGTCGCGCCTGACGTCGTCCAGCGAGAGCCTTGATGACAGCCGCCGCCAACAACGACAGACTCACAACGGCCGTCGCGGTAAGCCAGGGAGACTGGAGTATCAGCCCCACCGTCGTGCCGTAGAGAGTTGCTACGTTGTCGATCACATTCCACCTGGGCATTGTGAGCCTGGGCCGACTCCGGCCGAACCCCATGCGAGTGGGAGCTTGGTTACTCTGGACAGCTTCTTCTCTGCTGGCACTGGGGTGGGCACCCTTTTATACCGCCATCGTGAACGCCGGCGTCGCTCATAGCTCGCCGCGTGAGGGGGTTTATCACGACACGAGTCTCCGAGCCCGCGTCAGGCGGGGCGGTTTCCGTGTTCTTGCTTGGGATTAAGATACCCCAACACGGCGTGCCCGGTCGCTGACAATTCACCATAATTCTTTAGAGATCGCCTTGTGTGCCCTGGGTAAACTCCGTAACCTTGTTCGTTATGTCTGGTTGGCGGCCGCTAAATCCAGCGTGAAGCAATGAATCTCGAAGAAGCACGAGCCCAGATGCTGGGACAGCAGATTCGTGCCTGGGAGGTCCTTGACGACCGAGTCCTGGGCGCTCTCGGGCAGATACGGCGGGAGTCGTTCGTTCCCGACGCGTACCGTGAGTTGGCATTTGCGGACCTTGATATCCCGCTGGCCCACGGTCAGCAGATGATGACGCCGAAGATAGAAGGACGTTTGTTGCAGGCATTGTGCCTGGAGCCCAGCGACGATGTTCTCGAGATCGGCACCGGTACCGGTTTTTTGACAGCCTGTCTCGCACATCTTGCGAAATCCGTAGTCAGTGTCGACATCTATGAAGACTTCTCCCGGGATGCGAAAACCAAAGTAGGGCAGCTTGAAGCCCGCAATGTCGAGTTCCGCACGCAGGACGCCCTGACGATGGGGCACCAGGAGCAGTTTGATGCTATCGCCGTAACCGGGTCCGTACCGGAGCTCGATGATCACTTCATCCGCATGCTCCGTCCCGGCGGTCGGCTCTTTATTGTTGTCGGCCGCGAGCCCGTCATGGAGGCCCGTGTCGTGACAATGCATGAGCGTGGCGAATTCGCGCAGGAGAGCCTGTTCGAATCCGTCATCACGCCGCTCGTGAACGCGGAACGACCCGAGCCGTTTGTCCTTTGAGACCGGCAGGCGTGGCATGACGGTCGTCCCGGAACTGACGCCCGAGCAGTTCTGCAACCGCTGGCCGGAGAGAACGGATTCGGACAACGTCGTGCTTCTCGATGTTCGCGAGCCGGCCGAACTCCAACTTGCGGCACTTGAAGGAGCCGTCCATATCCCGATGCGTGAGGTTCCACAACGTCTTCACGAGCTCGACCGGGAGACTGCCCTGGTCGTGGTGTGTCACGTTGGCGCGCGCAGCAGGCAGGTGGCGGGATATCTCCTGGGCGCCGGCTTCGAGCAGGTCTTCAATCTAACCGGCGGTATCGATGCCTGGTCGCAGGGAATCGATCCGCAGGTGCCAAGGTATTAGTCATCTCGATGAATCCGGAGAATCCCATGGATAGGACAGCTATGAACTCGAAACTAACCCGCCTCATCACCATCGCCCTATTGTTCGGCTTCGCCCAATCCGGCGGCGCGCAGGAAGACCTGTTGAACGTCTACCAGCGTGCGCTGCAGAACGATCCGTTGATCCGGGAAGCCGAAGCGATCTATCTGGCGACTCTGGAGACGAGACCGCAGGCGCGAAGCAGTCTCCTGCCGCAGTTCTCTTTCGACGCCAACTCCACGAAGAGCGACAGCGAAGATCCCAACCCATCAACCAACTTCACGACCGGTTCACCGAGTTTGCTCGTCGTCAGCACGAAGACGGAGCGCGAGTCGACCAGTCTGAGCCTGAATGTGAGTCAGACACTCTTCGACAAAACTCAGCTCGTCGCGTTGAGACAGTCCGGTAAACAGGTTCTGCGCGCCGGCGCCGATTACGAGTTGGCGAAACAGGACCTGATACTCCGTGTCGCAGAGTCCTACTTCGAGGTCCTGGCTTCCGCCGACACGTTAGCTGCGGAAACGGCAGCCCGGGAGGCGATCGGCCGGCAGCTCGAACAGGCGAACCGGCGTTTCGAGGTCGGCCTGATCGCCATCACCGACGTCCGGGAGTCCCAGGCCGGCTATGACTTGTCCATCGCAACCGAGATCTCGGCTCAACGCATTCTAGCGACGTCGCGAGAGTTCTTGCGGGAGATCGTCGGCGAATACATCGAGGAGCTGGCCGGCCCGCTGGATCAGTTTCCGCTGCTCTCGCCTGATCCGGCCGACCCGGACGAGTGGGTTCGGGTGTCCCGCGACCAGAATCTTGCCTTGATGTCCAGCCGTATCACCGCCGACATCGCATTGGACGAAGTCGGTGTCCAGCGTGGCAACCGCCTGCCGACATTGCGCCTGACGGGAAGCTACTCCGAATCGGAGTCCGACACGACCCGAACGAACCTCCTGGCCAACGGCGCCATTAACGTAAATCCGTCGACAGCGCAACCGGAAGGCTACAACCTGTCGCTGAATTTTACCGTGCCGCTTTTTACCGGCGGCTTCAACAGCTCCCGTGTCCAACAGGCTGTGTATCAGCACCGTGCGGCGTTGCAGTCTCTTGAACGCGTCGCCCGGCAGACGGAACGCGAGACTCGCGACGCCTATCTCGGCGTGATCGCCGAAGTCTCACGCGTCAGGGCGTTAGATCGGGCCGTGGAGTCGTCGGAGACCGCTCTACAGGCGACCGAGGCCGGTTTCGAGGTCGGTACGCGCAC
>JAZFYK010000123.1:0-8811 GCA_036443505.1 Gammaproteobacteria bacterium
ATATCTTTTTGAGCGCCCGAGCCGGCGGCCAGCATCGTGATCACGGCGGCAACGCCGATCACGATCCCGAGCATGGTCAGGATCGCCCGGAACAAATTGGCGCGGATCGATTGCATCGCGACGCGCAGAGTCTCACCCAATAACATTTCGTTCTCCTAGCCCTGAGTCGTCCTAGTTCGTGACGCTGATGACCTGCGGTTCCATGTAGGACTTCAGGCCGAGAACCGAGTTCTGGCGGCCCATGCCCGATTCCTTCGCGCCGCCGAACGGTACATGGGCCGAGATAGCCCGGTGCTGATTGACCCAGGCCGTGCCGACTTCCAGTTGAGTCGCGACGGCCTTGCCGCGTTCCGGATCCGCGGTCCAGACCGAACCGCTCAACCCGTAGCGGGTATCGTTCGCGCGCCGTATCGCGTCATCGAGATCGCTGAATTTCAGTATCGGGACGATCGGGCCGAATTGCTCCTCTCTGACCAGTCGGCTGTCGTCATCGATATCGGTGACGTAGGTCGGCGGCAGGAAGTAGCCGGGACGATCCGGCACGTCACCGCCCACGAGGATTCGTGCGCCGCCGCGCTTCGTGTCCTCGAAGAGTTCCACGACTTTGTCGAACTGTAGCTTATTCTGCAACGGCCCGAGCTTGTTGTCCGGGTCCAGGCCGTCGCCGTAGGGGGCGTTACGTGCTTCCTCGGCCAGCGCGTCGCAGAGTTCTTCGTAGACGTCCTCATGCGCGTAAATTCGCTTGATCGCCATGCAGACCTGACCGCTGTTGACGAAACAGGCGAAGAACATCTTCTTTGCAATCGCCTTCGGATCCGCATCCTCCAGCACGATGGCCGGATCGTTACCACCCAGCTCCAGCGTCACTCGCTTCAGTGTTTCGGCCGTGCTCGCGAGTACTTTCTTGCCGGTAGCCACCGAGCCCGTAAATGAGATTTTCTGGACTCCGGGGTGCTCACACAGGAGACGGCCTAGCTCGTCGCCACCCGTCAGCACATTAATGACGCCGGGCGGGAAAATCTCGCGAGCCAGCTCGCCCATCTTGAGTGTCGTCAGCGGCGTGTACGGAGAGGGCTTGATCACGACCGTATTACCGGTATAAACGGCTGAACTCAGCGCGTTTAATGCGAGGGCTGCGGGCGCGTTCCAGGGCGTGATGATGCCGACTACCCCGAGCGGCCGATAGTGCAATTCGATGCGATGAGTGTCGCTCTCGACGAGCAACTCGACGGGTATCTGCAGCTCGACCGTGTCGTCTGCCTGCTTCAAGCAGGATTTCATCTCGGCACGCGCTTGCGCAATGGGCTTGCCCTGTTCCCGTACTAGAAGTTCGGCGAGCGCATCGTAGTGTTCAGCGAGGACCGCCGTGTAACGTCTGACGTAGTCGGCGCGCTCTTCGTAGGTGAGTAGGCTCCAGTTTGGAAAAGCGCGTCGAGCCGCATCGACGGCTGCATCCAGTTGCGCCTCGCCGGCGGCCGGGCAACGGCCGAACACCTGCGCGGTGGCAGGATTGATGACATCCAGCCAGTCGTCGCCCGGCACGAGTTCGCCGTCGATCAGCAGCGAAAAGTCCGTTCGAATCTCTAGATTGTCCGCGCGTGCGGCCACCAGCCGTCTCCCTCGGTCGATCAGGTCGATATGATATCACTGGGCCTGGCGCCGGCCGGCCGCCTTAAGGATTGTTAAGCTAGCTCAATAGGTCACGATTGATGGCGACGCTCTTGATGAGCGCGAAGACCTCCTGGCCGCTGGCGAGCTGCAGGTCGTCTACGGCCTCGCGCGTGACCCGGGACCGAAGATGCTGGCCGCCGACATCGAGCAGGACTTCGGCAAAGATCTCCTCCACGAGATCGATCGAGAGGATCCTCGCGCGCAGGATGTTGCGAATGCTCAAGCCTTGCGGCGGCTGAGTCGCCAGGGCGACATCCCGCGCCTGAATACGCAAGCGTAGCCCACTGCCGGGCGCGACGGCCGTGCCTGGAATTCGCAGATCTTGTCCGGCCAGGTCCAGCGTCGTCATGCCGTTCAGATGCGCCTTGGCCCGGACTTCGAGGACGGCACCGGCTTCGACGTGTCCCGCGAGCGGCTCCAGGTCGATCCGCTCAAGCACCTCGATCGCGTCGCCATTCGCGGCGACCTGACCCTGCGCGAGCAGGACGATCCGTGTCGCCAGGCGGGTGACCTCCTCCACGTTGTGGGTGACATACAGTATCGGTATCCCGAAGTCATGAGGCAGGCGCGCGATGTAGGGAATGATCTCCGCTTTTCGCTTCGCATCGAGCGCTGAGAGTGGCTCATCCATCAACATCAGCGCAGGGTTGCGCAACAGTGCTCTGCCGATCGCAACCCGCCGCTGCTCTCCGCCGGACAGAGAAGCGGGATTGCGCGGCAACAACGCCGTCAGGTCTAACGCCGCGGCGACGTCAGCGAGTGTCAACGCGTCGGCGTGTGTCGCCCGTCGCTCTGAGAAGCGCAGATTCTTTTCGACGGTCAGATGGGGAAAGAGCCGGCCGTCCTGAAACACGTATCCCAGGTTGCGTTTGTGCGGTGGTACGAAGTGCTTCGACTCTCGGTCCTGCCAGATCGCGTCATCCAGGGCGATTCGGCCGGCAGCGCGGTTCTCCAGGCCGGCGATGACCCGTAACAGCGTCGTTTTCCCTGCGCCGCTCGGACCGAACAGCGCGGTGACATCTTCGAGTTCCAGATCTTCGGCCACGCTCAAGGAGAAGTCATCAAGACGGAGATCGACATGCAGGGACAACGTCGCCATGACCTAGATCCGATTGATGGGAATACGCCGATTGATGACGTAGACACCGAGCAGGACGACAAAAGAAAATATTAATAAGCCGGCGGAAAGGTAGTGCGCCTGGGCGTAACTCAGCGTCTCGACCTGTTCGTAGATCGCGATCGAGATGACTTTGGTTACGCCGGGAATATTGCCGCCGACCATGAGGACCACACCGAACTCGCCCAGCGTGTGCGCGAAGCCCAGGACGATCGCCGACAAGTAACCGCGCAGCGCCAGCGGTGAAGCGACGTGCAGGAACGTGTCCAGGGGACTCGCGCCCAATGTGGCGGCAGCCTCCAGCGGCGCGCGTCCGATGGACTCGAATGCGGTCTGTAGCGGCTGGACCGCGAACGGAAAGGAATAGAGCACCGACGCGATCACAAGGCCAGAGAAAGAGAACGTCAGTGTCGTGCCCGTGATCTCTACCCAGAAGCTGCCGATCGGTCCGGCGGGGCCCAAGAGTATGAGCAGGTAGAAACCCAGCACGGTGGGCGGCAGCACTAACGGTAGCGCGACCAGTGCTTCAACGACGGCCCGCGAACGGGAGCGCGTGAACGCCAGCCACCAGGCGAGCGGTGTCCCCAGGAGCAGCAGCACGACCACGGTCACGCTGGCCAATTGCAGGCTGATCCAGACCGGGCTGAGATCCATCGCCGTCGGCCTAGTCCGTCACCCGGTAGCCAAAAGCTCGGATGATGGTCTTGGCCTCAGGTGTCGACAGGTAGGCAAGCAGCGCGGTCGCGGCCGCGTTGCCGGCGGCGCGCTCGAGCAGAATGGCGTCCTGACGGATCGGTTCATACAACGCCTGCGGGACGAGGAGATAAGCGCCGGCATCAGTCTCTGCCGAGACCTGCGAGTGTGCGATCAGCCCAAGCTCCGCGTTGCCGGTCGACACCATGGCGTAAGCCTGCGCGATGTTCTCGCCATACGCGAGCCGTGACGCCCATGAGTCCCAGAGGCCCATCGCAACCAATGCCTGGCGAGCGGCTTCGCCATAGGGCGCGAGATCGGGATTCGCGATCGCGAGGAAACGTATGCGGCTGTCGTGCAACAGGCTGAGGTCTTGGCCATCGATGAGATCGCGGTCGGCGCTCCACAGAACGAGTTGCCCCATGGCGACGGTCATCTGGCTCCGCGCGACTCCGCGACCGGAGGTCGCGAGCAAGGCCGGTCGCTTGGTATCGGCCGAGATGAATACGTCATAAGGTGCGCCGTTGACGATCTGCGCGTACAGGCCGCCCGTAGATCCGCTGATCAGCGTGACGTCGTGATCGGCCTGAGTCTCGAAATCCCGAGCGAGTGTCCTCATCGGCGCGTGGAAATTGGCCGCGACGGCGACAGCGACCGAATCCGCATAACCCGACGCGGAGTTTGTCAGCCCGGCTAGGATCAGCAATGAGGTCCGCAACAAGCGCATGCAATAAAACGTCGCCGATGGACGGTCGATGTAGCCAGGCGCCGCGGGTGTTGTCAATCTGGACACGGCCAGGCCCTTGGAATACGCATGGTATGCTCGCGATCCGATGGAAACTGAAAGCGTGACGAGACGCATCATAGTCGGCGTGACGGGCGCCGCGGGCGCAGTCTACGGCGTGCGTATTTTGGAAGAGTTGCAGAAGGTCCCCGACGTCGAGACGCATCTTATCGTCTCCAGGGCAGGACTCTTGAACGCTGCTATCGAGCTCGACATGCGTCGCGGCGAGGTCGAGGCGCTCGCCGATGTCGTCCACTCCGATCGCGATATAGGGGCCAATATCGCGAGTGGTTCTTATCAGACGGAGGGGATGATCATCGCGCCGTGCTCCACGAAGACCCTGGCGGCAATCGGGACGGGGCTGACCGAGAATCTCGTCGCGCGTGCCGCGGACGTCGTGTTGAAAGAGCGTCGCCGCCTCGTGCTGATGGTCAGGGAAGCGCCCCTCAATCTCGTGCACTTGAGAAACATGGTCACGGTGACGGAAATGGGCGGCATTATCTTCCCGCCGATGCCTTCCTTCTATGCAAATCTCGAGAGTCTGGAGGCCATGGTAGACCAGAGTGTCGGCAGGGTATTAGACCTGTTCGCCGTGGACTCGGGGCTCGTGAGGCGTTGGCAAGGCGTGAAGGATGCTGCCGCAGATACCTGACCTGCCCGACAGCCAGCAGCGCGGCGGTTATATCCGTTTAGATCCGGCAGGCAGACGGCAGATAACGTGACGGCACGGTCGGCGCTATATAGCTCGTAATATTGCCCCCGCCCGAAGTCCCCATGAGACTCAAGCCGGTGGGGGCGAGTGCAGTACCACAACGCCAGACGACGCCGAGATTACCCGTCTCGTAAGGCGTCATGGTGAAGGTCAACCCGGCAATCACCGCGCTCGCCTCGAAGCCATAGGTGATCGAGATAACGCCATCCACGATGTCCAATTGCGTGACATATTTTCCGGCTGTATCGGTAGCGGCGGCTGTAAGACCGGCTGCGGTTCGGTCCGCCGGCGCCTCGCCCCTAGTCAGGAACGCGGAAGCGACGCGCGCCTTGGCCGGCGCGACCAGCGACAGTCCTTCGGAGACCTGAGCGCGGATGGAGTAGGCTTGGAAGGCCGGAATGGCGAGCGACGCGAGGATGCCGATGATCGCGACGACGATCATCAACTCGATCAGCGTGAAGCCACGTTGTATGGCCGAATACCTCACATATGCCTCCTCAAGCGATCTGCACTACAACGCGATGGCCCGAATCGCCCGTAGGGTAAATGTTGCAAGCCGTGTGCCAAGTTCGGGTAGAAGTATCGAATATTCAATGAAACCAGATCCTTAGACGCTGCCTCTTGCTCTGTGGCCGCTGCGTTGAACATATTGCTCGACCCAGGCCAGCCCGAGACACGCATTAGCGACACAAACTGACGATTCTTGTCACCTTGTGGCCGCATTTCATGGGCAGAAAAAGTTACACGACGAGGTGCAACACAGCGGTGAACCAGGTCTCAGAATATCGGCAGTGAACCTGGTCTGGAGGCGCGAAATCAGCCGGGCAGGTGTGTGCGGCCGATGATATTCAAGAACTCTGCTCGCGTACGGGGGTCGGAGCGGAAGTCTCCGAGCAGCTGACTCGTGATCATCGCCACGCCGGGTTTGTGGATGCCGCGAGTCGTCATACAGTGATGCACGCCTTCGATGACGACGCCAACGCCCTTGGGCTTGAGCACGTCCTGGATACAATGGGCGATCTGCGCCGTCATGCTCTCCTGTACCTGCAGACGCCTGGAGAAGGCTTCTACGACCCTTGCCAGCTTGCTGATGCCGACCACTTTCCTATCGGGCAAATAGCCCACATGAACTTTGCCTATGATTGGAGCCATGTGGTGCTCGCAATGCGACTCGAAACCGATGTCGCGCAGGACGATCATCTCATCGTAGCCATCGACCTCGTAGAACGTGCGCCGCAGATACTCCACCGGGTCTTCTTTATAGCCGCTGAACCAGTCCTCGAATGCGCTGGCGACGCGCCTGGGAGTCGCCTTCAGGCCCTCTCGGTCCGGGTCCTCTCCTACCCAGCCCAATAGGACTCGAACCGCCTGTTCGGCTTCCTCTCTGCTTGGCCGGCCCATGTCGTTTCCCTTTCCAACAACCCGCTTGCTGCGATTGGTCTCGCGGTATCGCGAGGGCTGGCCAGTCTAAGGCGGCGAATTGAGCGGCGCAACCGGGTTGGGCTAGGATCGCCGCCATTGCTGCTATGCTCAGCCGCTGTTATGAGCGTCCGCCGGATTATTCAGACTTTTCATGACTGGCAGCAGACCGGCGAGCCGATGGTGCTGGCGACCGTCTATGACACGGCGGGCTCTACGTATTCCAAGGCGGGCCAACGGATTCTGATTCGGGGAAACGCCGACTATCAGGGGCTCGTGAGTGGCGGCTGCCTGGAGGGTGACCTCGCCGAACGTGCCCGGGCGGTATTGGAGACGGGCGAGCCCGTGGCCGTCACCTACGATATGCGGGACGATGGCGAGGATCTCTTCGGGCTGGGCGTGGGCTGCAACGGGCTGATTCGCGTGTTCCTGCAGACGCTGGATCAAGAGACGGAATATGAGCCGTTCGCTTCAATCGCGCAGCTTCTGTTGACGGATAACATCAGCAGCGTGGCGACGGTCATCGCCTCCGATGATCCGGACCTGCCGTCTGGAGCGACGCTGGTTTGGACGCAAAACTCGGCCGATCGCCAACGCCCGGCAATGCCGGCGCTCGAGCGGCTGGTCGCCGGCTGTGAAGCCGTGCAGACATCAGGAAGCGCGCGCTTCGACGAGGGTAAGGATCGCTTGGCCGTGCTCTACGCGCCCTTGAACCCCGTGCCGCGAGTGTTAATCCTCGGCGCCGGACTCGACGCCGTTCCGGTGATCGGCATGGCAGCCGAACTCGGCTGGCGAGTCAGCGTCGCCGATCATCGGCCGGCTTACCTTGCTAACGATGATTTCGACGGGGCGGAACGTACCGTCCTGGTCGAACCGGCCGCTCTCGATCGTGAGTTGAATGTCGGCGACTTCGATGCCGTTGTCGTCATGAGCCATCATCTGGCGACGGATCAGGCTTACCTTGAGCAGCTTGCGAAGCTCGATCTGCCTTACATCGGCGTTCTCGGGCCAAGCGCCCGCAGGGATCGATTGCTCGATGCGCTGGGTGAGGCAGGTAAGGCGCTGGGTACCAGGCTCCGGGGACCGGTTGGGCTCGATATCGGCGCCGACTCACCAGAGTCCATCGCGCTGTCTTTGTTGGCCGAGATCCACTCCGTGCTCAAGGGGGCCAGCGGCGCGGTGCTCACCGGCGACTGATCGCTGTCGGTCAGCGCCTCGATCGCGGCTTCGGCCAGCGCCTGGCTGACGACTGCGGCAGCCTCGCTCGCCGCGGGCCAAACCTCTGCCAAGTCAGGTCGCGGGTAGTCGTCCGCATGGCCTGCAAGACTCATGAGTACGAGCCCCAGAGCGCAGGTCGAGCCCTTTGTTGGCATGTTTGACTCCGCTGGAAGGTGCCTGGAATCTAATGATAGACTTACTAAGCAATTGAAAAATCTACATTTACTAGGCCTTATAATGAGCTGAACTCATGGCTAGAGATTTGCCCTCGCTGAACGCCATACGCATGTTCGAAGCCGCGGCGCGCGAGCTGAACTTCACGCATGCGGCCGACGTGCTCAATGTCAGCCAGGGTGCGGTGAGCCGGCAGATCAAATTGCTCGAAGAGGAGCTCGGCGAGGCGCTCTTCGACCGTCATGGGCCGCGACTCACGCTCACGCCCGCGGGGCAGGAGTATCGGCTCGTCGTCGAGGACGCGCTCCGTATCATTCGGCAGGGCACCGCGCGCCTGCGTCAGCGGGACGATTCGCCCAAGCTGACGTTGAGTGTCTTGCCGTCATTCGCCTCGAGATGGCTCGTGCCGAGGCTCGAAGCCTTCCAGGCCCAGAACCCGGACCTGAAGATCTGGCTCGGGACGTCCTACGAATACGTCGACTTCGCGCAGCAGGGCGACGTCGATGCCGCGATACGGTTCGGACGCGGGAGCTGGCCGGACGTCCATGTCGAGCCGCTCGTCGTGGAGCGGCTCTCGCCGGTGTGCGCGCCCGACCTCGCGGAGCGGCTGTCCGAGCCGGGCGATCTCCTGAAGTTCAAACTCCTGAGCGAAGAGCCGCCCTGGGATGAATGGAACCGCTGGCTGACCGCGGAGGCCCTATCGGGGTCGGCGGACATGCCGGCGCTGAGCAGCGATTTCGCCGTTCTTCTCCAGGCCGCGACGGAGGGGCAGGGCGTCGCTCTGGGCAGGGATCTGCTGGTAGCCGACGATCTCCGGGTCGGGCGCCTGGTTCGACCGTACCCGCGCGGCATCCGCTCAATCTACAACTATTACTTCGTGTGCTCGTTGGAGCGAGTCGACGTGCCGGAGATTCAAACCTTCTTGATCTGGTTGCGCGGCGAGATGCAGGAGACCATTCGACAGGTCTGGGCGACGCAAACGTGACCCGAATTCAGTAACCCGACTGACGTTGGCTGTCCTCA
>JAZFYK010000124.1:0-15974 GCA_036443505.1 Gammaproteobacteria bacterium
CATCGGATTGCTAAGCATCGTAACCGGGCTGCTTCGTTTGACCGTCACGGGTGCTGGCCTCTTCGTCGCGGGCTTCGCCCTGTGGGCGATTATTGTCGGTGCGCAAATGTGCCGAAAGACGTAAACAGGAACCGGGACCGCGATGGAGCAGACATGGGAAAAGTAGTGAATATCACTCGGACGCAGTTCGCCGTTGGCGACCTCATTCGTCACCGGCTTTTTGACTATCGCGGCGTCATAGTGGATGTCGACCCGAGCTTCCAATCGTCGGAGGAGTGGTACGACGCAGTCGCAAAATCGCGCCCCCCGAAAGATAAGCCCTGGTACCACGTGTTGGTTCACGAGGCAGTGCACACGACGTACGTCGCCGAGAGAAACCTGGAGCCGGATGAAAGCGTGGCCCCCATCAGGCACCCGATGCTCCAGGATTTCTTCTCTCGGTTCGAGAGTGGGCGGTATGTCAGCGACGATCGGGCTAATTAGCCTATCGTCGTGACGGACTATGCTGTGAGGGTCACGACGCTAAGCGACGCCGCGGGGGTCGGCGCGTTACTCCAAGCGTCATATCCTAAACTCATGGCGTCGGCATACGATGAGGTGCTGCTCGCTCCGGCGCTGAAGCTGATGACGAGAGCCAATCCTGCACTTGTTGCATCGGGTACATTCTATATTGCCGAAGCTCGAGACGGCTCGGTGGTTGGCTGTGGCGGTTGGACGCTCGAATGCCCGGGTGGTGACGTGGTAGAGGCTGGAGTTGGCCATATTCGGCACTTCGGAACGCATCCGGATTGGACGAATCGGGGTATCGGCCGAGCGATCTATCGTCGCTGCGAGGCCGATGCCCGGTCAGCGGGGATAACCAGCTTCGAATGCTACGCGAGCCTTAACGCGAAAGGTTTCTACTCGGCGCTGGGCTTTGAGAGTATTCGCAGAATGGATTGTGCGCTGAGTTCCAGTGTGGCTTTTCCCGGTGTGTTAATGCGATCCCGAGTGCGAACGGAAGCAGGATCGTAATGCGAGATCAGCCCGCGCGCCGACTCGTCGATTCAGGACTCGAAGAACGCTGATTCATAGCCAGGAGTTTCTCTATGACTGGATTCGACACGCTGCTCACAACCCTGAACGGCATCCTGTGGCACAACTCCGTACTGCTTATCCTGCTCGGGACGGGTGTGGTTTTCACTGTCTGGAGTGGCTTCAGTCAGTACAAGGCGCTGACCCATGGCGTGAGGGTCCTGCGCGGTAGCTATGACGACCCCAACGACCCCGGCGCGATCAATCACTTTCAAGCGCTCTCCGCGGCACTCTCCGCGACAGTGGGGCTCGGGAATATCGGCGGAGTTGCGCTGGCGATCTCTTTAGGCGGGCCCGGGGCCGTCTTCTGGATGTGGGTCGTGGGGTTCTTCGGGATGGCGATCAAGCTCACCGAAGTCACCCTATCCATGCTCTACCGCAACACCGACGATCCCGACAATCCGCACGGCGGCCCGATGTGGGTGGTCAGCAAGGGTCTCGCTAACATGAATCCGGCGTTCGCGCCTCTCGGTAAATTCATCGGTGGCGTGTTCTGCGTCACGTTGCTCGTGTCCACGGTCACGGGCGGGAATATGTTCCAGGCATGGAATGTCGGCGAGATCACGGAGGAGTACTTCGGTATCCCGAGCGTCGCGGCCGGGATCGTACTGGCGCTATTGGTCAGCATGGTGATCATCGGCGGCATCAAGCGCATCGGCGCGGTCGCAGGACGCCTCGTGCCGATCATGGTCGCGCTGTACCTGCTGGCCGGGACCTATGTCTTGATCGTGAGCGCCGGAGAAATCCCAGGCATGCTCGCGTTGATCATCCGCTCGGCATTCTCGGCGCAAGAGTTCAGCGGCGCGTTCCTCGGCGGCACGGCAGGCTATGCCTTCCTGTTCGGCATGAAACGCGCGCTCTTTTCCAACGAGGCAGGGCAGGGGTCGTCGCCGATCGCGCACTCCGCCGCGAAAACCGACGAACCCGTGCGCGAAGCGCTCGTGGCCGGTCTCGAGCCGTTTATCGACACGCTGATCGTTTGCACGTTTACGGCACTCGTTATCCTTTCGACTGGGATATGGAATCGCGCCCCCGAGGCGAGTTACGCCGTGCCGCCCGCGGTCCTGCCCGTTGGCGCCACCGAGTGGAGCCTGGAGACGCTCCCGGCTCCGGAACGCATCGGGGACGAATGGGCCAGCGGCGACGCCGTGTTCATCGTGCTGAGCGCGGGCCCGAACCCGCAGTCCGGCAACAACCTGCACCGCCTCGACGGCGTTATCGTCGACCAGAACGGTGCACTGGTTGTCGAGTGGGCGAGTCTGATCAGCAACGCCCGCCCGCGGCTGGACAGCCCCGGGATCTATGCGACCTATGTCGGCGCGACCCTGACGGCGAAGGCTTTCGACTCCGTGACTCCCGGCCTCGGGAAATGGCTCGTCACGTTAGCAGTCTGGCTATTCGCGCTCTCGACTATGATCTCCTGGAGCTATTACGGCGAGCAGGGCATCGTCTATCTATTCGGAGAACGGATGGTGTTCACGTATAAGGTCATCTACTGCGCGCTGATTATCGTCGCGACCTGGGGCTTCATCGAGACGGACGCAGATCTGGACAACCTCACGGGAGTGGGGACCGGCGTCATGCTGTTCGCCAATATTCCGATCATGTGGCTGTTCGGTCATCAGGCGATGCGTGCGTATCACAATTACGTGACTCGGCTGAAGAAAGGACAAATGGGCCCGGATCACCCTCCGCCGTCGATAGAAGATTTGATCAGCGGGCGCGACGTGCGCTGACTACTGGCTGAGCCACAGCGCGTAGGAGACCAGGAATGGCAGAGAGGCCGCGCTGACCAGCGTTGAGACGAGCACGATGCCTGCTACGTCTTCGGGATCCCGATCGTAGCGAGCCGACAGAAGATAGCTGAACACTGCCGTGGGCATCCCGCCCTGCAGCACGAGTACGCCGCGGGCAATCCCGGTCAGGCCGAGAAGTTGGCTCACGATCAGCGCTACGCCGAAACCGACCGACAAACGTGCCAGGCCCAGGCCGATGGCAAGCGGAGCCCGCTTGACGCGCAGCTCGGCGAGGCAGAATCCCAGCGTCAATAGCGACAGGGGGATGGCCACATCGGCCAGCAGGCCGACCGTCGTATCCAGCCAGCCCGGTAGCCGGGCGCCGGTCGAGAGCAAGAAGATCCCGATTCCCGAGCCATAGACCACGGGTGTCCGAAGCAATGTCTGCAGCGGCGGCTTGCGATCCTGAAGAGCCGGTGCCAACGTGAACTGCGTGACGACGGCTACGAGAAAGACCGCGGCGGCAAGACCCAAGCCCTGTTCGCCGAAAGCGAACAGGCACAACGGCAAACCGATATTGCCCGCGTTACCGAATGTCAGTGCGGGCAGAAACGAATGAAGCGGTAAGCGGAACAGTTTGAGAATGACTAAGCCGCAAAGCGCCGAGCCCGTCAGCAGTGCCGCCGCAGCAACCAGCATCGTGACGAATTCGGCCACGGGCAAAGTCAGCTTGGAAACGCTGTCCAACAGGAGGCAGGGCGTCGCGACGTTCATCACGAGCCGGGCAACGGAGTCACGCTCGAGGGGCATCTTGAGCTTGCACCAAGCAAAGCCGACGCCGGTCACGATGAAAACGGGCAGGAGGATGCCCGCGAGTTGTTGAATCATGCGATGCGATTAACGTATACGGTTTCTGCCAGAATACACGAGTAGGTTAGGAAAATTTCTGGAGCTAAGCGTCGCGGCAAGCCCCATCGGTGAATCGTTCGAGTTCTATCGGTCACTGGGATTCGCGGGCGTGCCGACCGGAGATATCGTCGTTTACCCTTACGCCGTGGTCTACGACGGCCAGCTCTGTGTCGGGCTGCACGAACGCGATTCCGAAGGGCCTTCGTTGACGTTTGCCAGGCCGGACCTCAAGGATTATTGGCGCGCCTTACGCAGGCACCGGATCGACTTCGAGTTTACGAGTCTCGCCGATGACGAGTTCAATGAGATCGGGTTCCGCGATCCGGACGGTCAGTTGATCGTGCTGATCGAGGCACAAACCTTCTCGCCCGGTACCTGGGAGGATCACAGTGGCTCCGTCTGCGGCCGATTCCTCGAATACAGCTTGATGACGCGCTCCAGAACGAGCGCCGCTGAATTCTGGCAGTCGCTGGGATTCCGCACCGTAGGCGAGGGAGAGACACCCCACCCGTGGATCCGGCTTGTAGGCCACGGCCTCTCGATTGGATTCCACGAGACCGCCTATTTTGAGCCCGGCCCAAGCTTCGCGACGACGAACCTCGACGCACGAAGAGAATATCTGCAGGCCAAGGGCCTCGACACACAGCGAGCTTCGCCCGCGACTGGCGCCCTGCGGGCCTCTACCACGCTCTTCGCGCCCGAGGGGACGCCACTTTATCTCTTCGATGAGGCTGAGGCGTTGTATCCGGCGGCCTGAGTCCGCTCCACTGCCGCGCTCAGTCCAAATGTTTGGAAAGCTGGGCGAGTACGCTTGCGATCTGCGGCAGATAACCGCTACCGAACAGATTGAAGTGGTTCAACAGATGGTACAGGTTGTAGAGATCGACACGAGTGTCCCAGCCCGACGGCAAAGGCCACTCGTTCATATACGAGTCGTAAAACACAGGGCTGAAGCCGCCGAACAGCCGCGTCATCGCCAGATCCGCTTCGCGGTCGCCGAAGTAGACGGCCGGATCGAACACATAAGGCACGTCCGACGTAGTCGAACCCCAGTTGCCAGACCACAGATCCCCATGCAGGAGTGATGGCGCCGGCGCCTCGCCGCCGAAGAATTTCTCCAATCCGCCGAGAAGCGCGGCACACATCTCCTGATCCGCTAAGGGAAGACCGTTCTCCGCGGCCAGGCCGAGCTGGAAGCCGAGTCGTCGATCTCGCAGAAAGTCGATCCAGTTGTCATTCGGATCGTTCGGTTGGTGCGTCGAGCCAATGACGTTATCCCGCCTCCAGCCGAATTGTTCGCCGGAAATACGGTGCTGGCGTGCGAGTCCTCTGCCGAGCGCGCGCTCCGCCGCCTGAGACTTTGGCCCCAAGTCGAGCCACTGCAGAAAGAGATACGCCGTTTCCTCGACGCTACCCGCGCAATGGACCGCCGGTACGGCGAGTGCGCCACCATCGTGCAGAGCCATCAACCCATCGGCTTCGGCCTCGAACATCGCCACGCCGGCCGCGTGATTCAACTTTACGAACAGCGGGCCCTGGCTGCTCGGTACACGATACGCCTGGCTGATACTGCCGCCGCCGACGGCAGTTGCTTCGGTGGGGTCTGCCTCTATTCCCGTGTTGCGTTGGAGTTCGTGTGTGGCTTGAGTCAGATTCAAGATCTGCTTACGTAGCCATGCGCTCGCGCGCCAACCGCCCGCTCAGCCGTGCGTGCAACGGCGAGGTACGTGGGAAATGCGTGAGCAGATACTCCATCTGGTCGGCCAATACCCTGCGTCCTTTCAGATAGATGTACTCCGCGTAGGTCGGCGTAAACGGAACCGCAATGAGCTGCAGGCCTGCCTGTTCCGGCAATTTCCCACCCTTGTGATTATTGCAGCGCCGGCAGGCCGTGACGACATTAGTCCATACGTCGCCTCCGCCGCGGCTGATCGGCGTGATGTGATCCCGAGTCAGGTCGGACGTGCGAAACTGCTGCGCACAGTAAAGACAGAGATTCGCATCGCGCTTGAACAGGGTACGGTTGTTGAGCGGCGGCGTATAACGGTCCCGGTTACGCTCCAGTCCGTGCGTGTCGCCGTGAGTCGCGATGATCGAGTTGACTCTGACAATACTGCGCTGCCCGGTCGTCGCGTTGTGACCGCCACGAATTTCGTAGATCAGGGAACCACAGGCATAGGCGACCTGTTCGGTGTGGTAGAGCCGAACTGCGTCGCGGTAGTCGATCCACTCCAGAGGCATGCCCGCGACATCGGTACGCAACACCTCCTGGGTTACGGCATAAAGATCCATGCTGCACCCGCCGAAATTCGATGTCGGCGGTGGCAAGTGTCACCGAGACGGCGGGAAGTTTCAATGGCCTTTGTCGCAGAAACCCAACAACGGCCGGCCCAGGGCGCGGGCTCCGGCCGTAGCGCCTACAGTTCCTTCAAAACGGCGTCCAGGCTTTCTTTGGCGTCACCGAACAACATGCGCGTATTGTCCTTGAAGAACAGCGGATTCTGGACGCCTGCATAGCCGGTCGCCATGCTGCGCTTCAACACGATCGTGGTCGTGCCCTTCCAGACCTCCAGCACCGGCATCCCCGCGATCGGGCTGTCCGGCTCTTCCTGTGCCGAAGGATTGACGATGTCGTTCGCGCCGATGACGATCGAGACATCGACATCGGGGAAGTCTTCGTTGATCTCATCCATCTCGAAGACGATGTCGTACGGTACCCGTGCTTCGGCCAACAGCACATTCATATGACCCGGCATGCGCCCGGCCACCGGGTGGATGCCGAATCGGACGTTGGCGCCTCTCTCCCTGAGTACGTCGGTTATCTCATGAACGATATGCTGGGCCTGAGCGACCGCCATGCCGTATCCCGGGACGATCATGATCTCTTTCGCGCTATCGAGAATGCTTGCCGCCTCGGCCGTATCGACGGTCACGACCTCACCCTGATCCACCGTGCTCGCCACGCTCGTGCCGTCGGACGTACCGAACCCGCCGGCAATGACTGCGAGGAATTTGCGATTCATGGCACGACACATGATGTAGCTCAGGATCGCGCCGCTACTGCCGACGAGTGCGCCCGTGACGATCAAGAGGTCGTTGCTGAGCATGAAACCTGTCGCCGCTGCGGCCCAGCCCGAGTAACTATTCAACATCGAGACCACGACAGGCATGTCGGCGCCGCCAATCGCCATCACCATGTGCACGCCGAAGAGCAACGCGACCCCGGTCATGATCAACAGCGGTATCAGGCCGTCGCCACCGGCCGCGGATTCGATAATGAATTGTCTGCCGGCCCATAGAGCGATGACCAACAGACCCAGATTCAGCCAATGACGCGCCGGCAGCGTCAACGGTTTGCCGCCGATTCGGCCGCTGAGCTTACCGAATGCGATGACCGAGCCGGAGAATGTGATGGCGCCGATCAGTATGCCCAGAGAAGTCTCTATGCCGTGGATCGTCAGGTCCACGCCGGTAAAGAGCACGGTCGGATCGAGCGAGTTGGAGAAGCCTACGAGCACGGCCGCCAATCCGACGAGGCTGTGGAGAACCGCGACGAGCTCCGGCATCTGAGTCATCTGTATTCGCCGCGCCAGAAGGAGGCCGATCGCACCGCCGATGGCGACGGCGCCGATCAATACCTCGTAGTGAGCGGTCACGACACCGAACACCGTCGCCAGCAACGCGATACCCATGCCGGTGATTCCGTAGAGGTTGCCGCGACGCGCGGTCTCGGGATTACTCAAACCCCCGAGCGCGAGAATGAAGAGGATCGTGGCTCCGATGTAGGCGACGGTGACGATTCCTGGTTGCAACTGCTGTGGCATCGGTCGACCCCTACTTCCGGAACATCTGGAGCATGCGGTAAGTCACCGCGAAGCCGCCCGAAATATTGATGCTGGTGATCAGCACCGTGAACCCGGCTACCCACATGATCCAGTTCTCCGGAGAACTGATCTGCAGCAGCGCGCCGATTATGATGATGCTGCTGATGGCATTAGTGACACTCATCAACGGCGTATGCAGCGCCGGCGTGACATTCCAGATCACCATATAACCCACGAAGCAGGCCAGCACGAACACCGTGAAGTGCGCCATGAACGAGGGCGGCGCGACCATACCTAAGCCCAGTAACGCCAGGCCGCCAACGCCGAGGGTAGCCAGCGGGCCGAGCCAGCTCGGCCGTTTAGCCGGTTCCGGCACGGCCGGTGGCGGCGCGGCCTCGGCCGGTTTTGGCGGTGCCGCGGATAGCTTCGGCGCCGGTGGTGGCCAGGTGATCTCCTTGCCGTTCACGACGGTAGCGCCGCGGATTACTTCATCCTCCATATCCACGACGAGCTCGCCGTCTTTCTCCGGGCACATCTCGGTCAGCAAGTATCGGAGATTAGTCGCATACAGCTGGCTCGATTGAGCGGCCAGACGACTCGGCAGATCCGTATAACCGATCAACGTCACGCCGTGGCGCTTGACGACCTTGTGCGGCTCGGTCAACTCGCAGTTGCCGCCCTGCTCCGCCGCGAGGTCGACGATCACGCTGCCCGACTTCATCGACTCGACCATCTCGGCCGTGATCAACACCGGGGCGGGTTTCCCGGGAATCAGTGCGGTCGTGATAATGATGTCCACCTCGGCCGCCTGCTCGGCGAATAATTCCATCTCGGCCTTGATGAACTCATCGCTCATGACCTTGGCGTACCCCCCCTGGCCCGAGCCTTCCTCCTCGAACGCAAGCTCGAGGAACTCGCCGTCCATGCTCTCGACCTGCTCCTTCACTTCGCGGCGCGTGTCGAACGCACGCACGATAGCGCCCATACTCCTGGCCGCACCGATCGCCGATAGCCCGGCCACGCCCGCGCCGATGACCAGCACCTTTGCCGGCGGGATCTTCCCCGCTGCTGTGATCTGTCCTGTAAAGAAGCGGCCGAAATGCTGTGCGGCCTCTACGACGGCTCGGTAGCCACCGATATTCGCCATGGAACTCAGCGCGTCCATCCTCTGGGCACGGGAGATACGCGGGATGCTATCGACGGACAGGGCCGTAACGCCTTTACCGGCGAGACGATCCAGGAGATCCGGATTCTGCGCAGGCCATAGAAAGCAGATCAGCACTTGACCTTCGTGCAGAAGATCGAACTCGTCGCGGCCCGACTCCGCGGATTGTTCCGGGGCCCGGAGCTTTAGAATAATGTCGCTGCTTGACCACAGACTCTCCGCATCGGGTATGACGGTGACGCCCGCCGCCTCGTAGGCGGCATCGTCGAAACTCGCCGCCGTACCCGCACCCGTCTCCACAGCCACGTCGAATCCGAGCTTGGCTAGCTGCGATGCGGCCTCGGGAGTGGTCGCTACGCGCTTTTCTCCCGCATGGATTTCCTTGGGGACGCCTATCCTCATGCATATTCTCCGGCCAGCAAACTCTGGCTAACTATCTGCGTTAGAAGGATTTATACCGGGCTGGCGAAGGCCGCGTGCGTGCCGCACGGTTTGCTGTTTCGTCGGTGACCCGATGGATTCAGGCAGGATTGTAAACAAATCGCGGGGCGACGGCCCAATTAGATGCCCGGGAACGATCGCGACGAGGCCGTCGCGTCGTTCCTAAGCGCTCGGATAAACCGGTTAGTTTTTGTCTGTCGGTCGGCAGCTCTCTAACGGCCCATGCCCATTCCGCCACTCGGCTGGTCGGCCGGCCGGAGACGAGTATCTCGGAGGCGACGCAGTTGATCGGGCGTCAGACTGCGAAACTGTCTCTGGAGCTCCCTACGACGGTCCGGCGGCAGGCGCTGGAAACGCCGATAAGTGTCCTGTATCCGGGTACGTGAATCTGGCGCTAGACTCCGATATAGCTGATAACGGTCGCGTATCGCCCCACGCTGCTCGTCTCCGAGATTTTGCCATTGCCGGAAACGGTCCTGGGCCTGCGTTTGCTGCCGTTGATTCATCTCCAGCCAGCGCGCCGCGCCCGTCGCTATCTGTTCCTGCCGAGCAGCGTCCATCTGATCCCACGTGTCAGCATGATCGGCCAGAACATTCCTCTGGTTATCGCTCATATCGTCCCAGACGACGCCGTCCGCATTGGCGATTCCACCGAATGCAAGCGCCCCGACAACTAATATGACGAATCTAAGTTTCATTTTCATCGTCCTTCCTCTCCTCCGCTGTCAGCGCATCCTCCTCAACCTGATTCGCGCCTTCCCACTCGGCGACTGCTAACCATTCCTCATCGCTCTCCTGCCAACTTCCCAGATACGCCAGGAAGTCCAATTCAGGCGTATCGTCATCCGCTTTCGCACTCGCACTCATTACCATGCTCATCGCAGCGAGCCCTAGTAGTGAACGAAGTAATCGTTCCAAAAGCGGGTTATCAACCAATGCCATCCTCCACAATCTCGCCTGATGTCAGCTCGCCTTGCTCCTCCAGCCACGCATAGAATTCGAGTTCCTCGATCATATCGAGTTCCTCTTCGCCCAGCAGAAGCTCGAAATCAGTCACTGCCGCTACATCAAAACCGCCTTGCGTCAACGGTTCCATCTGTCCCTGCCAGAGCGTCAAGCTCAACAGGGCCACCGCCGCCGCCACGCCCGCCGGCACCCAGGATCGGCTCCAGGCCGGCCTCGTCCGCTCCGCCAACTCCTCCAGCGCCCGATAACGCGCCTGGGTTAGCTTGGAGCGTGTCTGGCCGTCCAACGCGGCAACGCTCTCGTCGAAGAGTAGCTTTGTTCGCTCCTCGAAATCGCGGGCCTTCTTCACATTCTCGCTGTCCATTAGACATGCTCTCCAAGCGACTCCCGCAGCCGGTGTACGGCCCGGGAGTAGTGCGTTTTTACACTGCCGTCGGAACAGCCCATCGCTGCGGCTGTTTCCGCGACATCCAATCCTTCGAAGTTGCGCAGCGTGAATGCCTCCCGCTGACGCCGTGGCAGGTCGCGGAGCGCCTGCTCTAAAGCCTCCATCGCCTGACCCCGTGCCAAAGCCTCGATCGGATTTTCCGAACTGGGCCCCGGTGCCTGAGCGATGGGGTCGTATTCCTCGCCTTCCTGTCCGCCGAAGAAGCTCAGGACTCGCCCTCTGACGATCCGCCGCCGCTGCCAGTCGTGAATGCGGTTCTTGAGAATCCGATAAAACAGCGGCCGCCACTCCTCGACGGATCGATCGGCGTAGCGGCGTGCCAGGCTGATCATCGCATCCTGGACAATGTCCAGCGCCTCATCGGCATCACGCGTACTGACAACTGCTATGCGGAAGGCGCGGGTCTCTACGTCGCGGAGAAACACCTCCATCTCGGCCCTGGATTCCAGAGTCTCGTCCTCCCTCTGCAAGCACACATGTGCCTGGAGTGTTGCCGCGAGTGCCATCAGTCGCACCCGCCGCCGCATATTGAACGGATTCTACGGTAACTGTTCATATCTTCTCGATAGCGTTCCATACTCGTCCCTCAAGATAACGCTTCGATACCCGCCTGGTTGACAGCCGATTCCAGGATAACCCCTTGACCATTAAAGAAATATTGTTCACATAATAACGCAGCATTCCGAGCGATCGGTGAAATGCAGCGTATCGACCTTACTTCCTTGTTTTTAATAGACTTTATGTTCGACTCCCCAGCCTCATGACGAGCCACCCAGCCGTCATCCGCGTCGCCGTCCCCGTACCGATTCCGGGAGCGTTGGATTATCTGTGGCCGGGACCCGGCGCTGCTCCCGGACCGGGGTGCCGGGTGCGGGTGCCCCTGGGCAAGGGTGAACGCATCGGTATCGTGCTCGAGCATGTCTCACACAGCCAGATCGACGCCGCGAGGCTCAAAGAGGCGTTGGAGGTCCTGGATTCGACGCCGATTCTAGGGCCGGATCTCCTGGAGGCGCTTCGGTGGTGTGCGGACTACTACCATCATCCCATCGGTGAGGTCGTGAGCCAGGCTCTACCCACGCTGCTGCGGCGCGGCCGCAGCCCCATGAGAGAGCCCACACTCGGCTGGCGACTGACCGACGAGGGTCGATCGCAGACGGTTGCGCTGATCGCCCGCCGCGCGCCTCGGCAGGGCCAGGCTCTCGAAGTGCTCGCAAACGGTACCGTGGTCGCAGCGGATGTACTGCGCGAGCTCGGTATCGGCGGTGACACGCTCAAGCGGCTGGCCGACAAGGGCTGGATCGAGACCTCGGCGCTAGCCGAGAGCGCCGCCGGGCCGATCCCGAACGCCACCGATGTTGCCGAGCCCGAGCTGACCAATGACCAGAGCACAGTACTTGCTGCGATGGCCGACGGCCCAGCGGGCTACCGGCCTTTCCTGCTTCAAGGGGTTACGGGCAGCGGCAAGACCGAGGTCTACCTGCGCTTGATCCGAAGACAGCTCGAAGCGGGTCGCCAGAGCCTGCTCCTCGTGCCCGAGATCGGTCTCACGCCGCAACTCGTTGCCCGGCTCAAGCAGCGCTTCGGCGATCGGTTGGCGCTCATGCACTCAGGCCTCAGCGACCGCGAACGTCTCGATGCGTGGCGTGATGCCTACTCGGGAGAGGCGAAGTTAATCGTCGGAACGCGTTCGGCGGTGTTCGCGCCGCTGCCGCGTCCCGGCCTGATCATCGTCGATGAGGAGCATGACCCTTCTTACAAGCAACAGGAGGGATTCAGGTATTCGGCGCGCGACCTCGCAGTATTCCGGGCCCGGCAATTGGATGTCCCCGTGCTTCTCGCCTCGGCCACGCCCTCTCTGGAGAGTTTCTACAACGCTCAACAGCGCCGCTACGAGTTTCTCACGATGCCGCGACGGATCGGTTCGGCGGGTATCCCCGCCATTCGTATCATCGACCTGAACCGGCATGCCGCCCGACACGGCTTATCCACGCCGCTGGTAACAGCAGTCGAACGCCACCTCGCAAACGATAATCAGGTCTTGCTCTTCCTCAACCGCAGGGGCTTCGCACCGGTTCTCTTCTGCGCGGAATGTCGCACGGCTGAGGAGTGCGGGCGTTGTGACTCCCGCATGACCATCCACGCGGCCAGCGGGCAGCTCCGCTGCCATCATTGCGGAACTCAGAAGGCCTTGGCCTGGGCCTGCGCGCATTGCGGTGGCGAGCGCATCGCCGTCGGTGCCGGGACTCAGCGAGTGACCGACGAACTGACGGCGTTGTTCCCGACGGCCCGAATCGCACGGCTCGATCGAGATATCGCGAGTCGTAAGGGGGCGCTCGCCGACGTGCTGGCGGAGGTCGAGCAGGGCGATACCCAAATCCTCGTCGGGACGCAGATGTTAACGAAGGGGCACGACTTCCCGCGAGTGACCATGGTCGGAGTTTTGAGCGCCGATCAGGGTTTGCTCGGCACGGACTTCCGCAGCAACGAGCGGCTCGCCCAGACGTTGCTTCAAGTGGCCGGACGAGCGGGAAGGCGGGATCAACCGGGCGAGGTCTTAATCCAGACACACCACCCGACTCACCCGCTTCTGAGTTGCCTGATACAACAGGACTACACGGCCTTCGCCAAGCTTGCACTCGCGGAACGCCATGAGACGCACTGGCCGCCTTTTTCTCATCTCGTCGTCTGGCGAGCGCAGGCCGATGCGCGAGCACCGGCAATTCAATTCTTACAGCGTGTGGCTGGAGAGGCGCGGAGCGAGGCCGGGCCGGTCAGAACGCTGGGCCCGGCGCCGGCGGTCATGGAGCGTCGCGGCGGCAAGCATCGCGCTCAACTGCTCTTCCACTGTTCACAACGGGCACCGCTGCATGACCTCGTGAGTGAGCTGCTTGGTGTAGCGCGGTCGTGGCCGGAAACACGTCGGGTCCGCTGGAGTATCGACGTCGACCCTGCAGAGCTCTAGCCCGCATATTGTATCGGGCGTAGAATCGCGCCTTCCCCGACAGGCTTGATCCGTTGCGCGCCCAACTCGACCTTCTGCTCAGAGAGACGCTGACCCGCCTGATCGCCGAGCATAGTCCTTTAAGCGACGACGACCTCGAGCCACAAATCGAGCGTACCCGGGATTCGAAACACGGCGACTTCACGAGCAACATCGCCTTGAGGGTCGCGAAGAAGCTCTCCCGGCCGCCGCGTGAATTCGCCGCGGAGGTCGTAGCGGCCCTCCCGGAGTCGCACCTGGTAGAGAAGGTCGAGGTCGCCGGTCCCGGCTTCATCAACTTTACGCTCTCCGCAGGCGCTTACGAACAGGAGCTCCGAACCATCCTGGCGGAGGGCGATGAATACGGGCGTTCCGAGGCCGGCTCCCGTCAAAGCATCCTCCTCGAATATGTCTCAGCGAATCCGACGGGGCCTCTCCACGTTGGTCACGGGCGTCTTGCGGCATACGGCGCATCGCTGGCCAACCTGCTGCGAGCGACGGGTCATGAGGTGCACGAGGAGTACTACGTCAACGATGCCGGTCGGCAGATGGATATCCTCGTGATGAGCGTGTGGCTCAGGTACGTGGAGTTGCTCGGGGAGCATCTGCCGTTTCCGGAAAAGGCCTATCAAGGCGAGTACGTAAAGGAGATCGCGCAGGCGCTGCGCGAGTCGTATGGGGACTCGCTGGCTGCCGACGTTAGCGCGACTGCATCGATTCTCGAGAACTCAGAGGTAGACGCGGAGGAACTGCTCGATCTCCTCATCGGACAGATTCGGACGCAGCTCGGTAGCGATTCGTTCGAAGCAGTATTAAGCGCCGCACTCACGAGCGTACTCAACGACATCAAGGATGACCTCGGGGGCTTCGGCGTGACGCCTCAGAACTGGTACTCCGAGCGCAGCCTCCACGACGGGCCGATCGATCGCGCGCTCAAAGTGCTGGAGGAGCGGGGCATGCTCTACACTCGGGACGGCGCAACATGGTTCAAGGCCAGTGATTTCGGCGATGAAAAAGATCGCGTCGTCGTCCGCGAGAACGGCGTTTCTACGTATTTCGCATCGGACATCGCGTATCATTTCGAGAAGCGCAAGCGAGGCTTCGACCTGCTGTTGGACGTGCTGGGCGCCGATCACCACGGCTATGTCGCCCGGGTCCGCGCCGGCCTCGAAGCCATGGGCGAGCCGGCCGACTGCCTCGAAGTGCGACTGGTGCAATTCGTTGCGCTCTATCGTGGGCGGGAGAAGGCTCAGATGTCCACCCGATCCGGGGAGTATGTCACTTTACGTCAATTGCGCGATGACGTCGGTAACGACGCGGCAAGATTCTTCTACGTCTCGCGCTCCAACGATCAACACTTGGACTTCGATCTGGAGCTCGCCAAAACTCAGTCGAACGACAATCCCGTTTACTATATCCAGTATGCGCACGCGCGCGTCGCAAGCATGTCGCGACGAATGAAAGCCCAGGGCATGTCCGTTGATAATCCTGGCGCCGGTGATCTCGCCAGGCTCGTCGAGGAAGAAGAACGAACTCTGATGGTCGCGCTGAGTCGTTATCCGGAGATCGTACAGCTGGCAGCAGTGAACCGCGCACCGCAACATCTCGTTCACTACTTGCGCGAGACAGCGGCAGCTTTCCACGCCTGTTACAACTCCCACAGGGTACTTGTAGATGACCTGGCGCTGCGTGACGCACGAGTCGCACTGACGCTGGCTACTCAGCAGATTGTCCGCAACGGCCTCTCTCTTTTAGGCGTTACCGCGCCAGACAGCATGTAAGGCGAGACGATGCCGACGCGTAAGAGAAGGACTCGAGCGGCCGCCGACGGGGCGTCCGGCTTCGTCTGGATGTTGTTCGGCTTGAGTATCGGCCTCGTGGTCGCTGCGGCCGTGTATATCTTGGATCGTTGGGAGCCCGCGAGCGAGACACCGGCCCAGTCCGAAGCCGTTTCTCCATCGCCAAGCGCTGCGGTCGAATCCGCAGAGGATTCGGTTGCCGCAGAGGAGCCGCATCCGGCGACGCGGTTCGACTTCTACGACCTCCTCCCCACGTTCGAAGTAATCCTGCCGGAGGTCGAAGCCTTGGCGAATTCGAGTCGTGAGGCCGTATCTATCGATGAACCAGGTAGCTACGTATTGCAGGCCGGGTCATTCACGGTGCCCGCAGACGCCGAACGGATGAGGGCAAATCTCGCACTGCTCGGCGTAGAATCACGATTGCAGAGAGTGTCGGTCGACGACGACGTATACCATCGCGTCCGCATTGGTCCGACCAGCGATCTGGACGAGCTCAACGCCGTTCGCCGTCAACTCTGGGATGCCGAGATTGAGGTCATGCTTATCAAGGTTCCGGACTGACGCTGAGATGATCGGTCGGTGGCACCGAGTACTGGCCCTGATTAGCGTCACTGCTGGGTTGGCGCTAGCCG
>JAZFYK010000125.1:0-12607 GCA_036443505.1 Gammaproteobacteria bacterium
TGAGCGCAGCGGCGGTGCACCAGGAATAAGCGCGCGTGTTGTTCGTAGATTTAACCATGGTGGTGCCCCGGTCGTGTCGAGTGGGAGTCGAGATTCTGTACGGCGTGATTTCTTCGAGTGTAGCAGCCCGGGTCCGCCGCCAGGTCTAAAGATGCGGCGTGACCAGCGGCAGCAGATCGGGCGCCTGGTTGTATGTCTGCACGTGTGGCAGTACTCGGACCGGTGTCGGATCGACGAATCGCGCGATCGCACTCGCGGTCTCGTCGAGGCTGACGGGCGGATCGGCAGATTCGTTGACGACGACGCCGGCTAGCTCCTGACCTCGCGACCGCAACATTCCCACCGCCGTCAGCGTGTGACTCAACGTGCCGAGATAGCCACCGACGACCAGAACAACCGGCACGGCCAGTGCCTCTACCCAGTCCAATACGGTATGCGCCGAGTCGAGCGGTACCATGATGCCGCCGATGCCTTCGATCAGCGTGACGTCCACACGACGACGCTCGCCGCAGAACTCGACGAGCTGCTCGAACGGTATAGGCCGTTCTTCCCGTTCCGCGGCCATGTCCGGCGACATCGCTCCCTTAAAGCGCCAGGGCGTGATCCGTTCGATGAGCCGTGTGTCTATCGGTTCTCCGAGCGCTTCGAGCAGCAGACCGCTATCGCTGAGTTCAGGTTGGAGCGGGTCGTAGCCGGTCGCCACGGGCTTGAGCGCATCGACGCTGTGGCCCGCGGCTTTTAGTTGGGTGATAAGCGCACAAGCAACGAATGTCTTGCCGATCTCCGTTCCCGAAGCGGTGATAAAGAGCCGGCTCATAGCGCCGTCAGCGCTTCCGCAGCCGCGCTCGCGAAACCCTCGACATCTGCCACTTCATGGGCAGCCGAGAACGTGCAGCGAAGCCGCGCTGTGCCGGCCGGCACCGTCGGCGGGCGGATCGCGACGACGAGATAGCCCGCCTCTTCCAGGTGCGCGCTGGCCTTGAGCGCACGTTCGGAGCTACCGAGCAGCAGCGGCACGATCGGGCTCTGCGCGGCCGGTAAGTCGAGTTTGCTTGTGAAGAGGCGGGCTCGCTCGATCGGTGTCCGCACCAGGTCATGATCCGCCGCGATAATCTCCAGCGCCTTCGTCGCGGCGGCCACCGTCCCCGGGGGCAGGGCCGTCGAGTAGATCAGGCTGCGTGCACGATTCCTGATCAAGTCCGCGACTGCCCGGCTCGTGCACAGGTAACCGCCGTAGGCGCCCACGGCCTTGGACAGCGTTCCCATCTGCAGCGGCACGGGCAATGCGGTGCCGTTATCGATATTGGAGCCCCGGCCGTCGCCGACCACGCCGAGACCGTGGGCATCGTCCGTCATTAGCCAGGTATCGTGCTCGTTCGCGAGCTGTAGCAGAGCGGCGATGGGTGCACGATCCCCGTCCATACTGAACACACCCTCGGTCAGGAGCAGACAATGGCGATGCTCGGCACGATGCGAGCGGAGCAGCTCCTCAGCGTCTTCGACGTCGTTATGCTTGAAGGTGAGTACATGGCTGCGCGCCAGCCTGGCGCCGGCGTGCAGGCAGGAGTGAGAGTTCTCGTCCATGAGGATCAGGTCGGCTTCACCCACGAGCGCGGGAATCGTGCCGATATTCGTAAGGTAGCCGCTACCGAAGACGATCGAGTCCTCGGTGCCCTTAAGACGCGCGAGCTGTGCTTCGAGGCGTTGATACAGTGAATGATTGCCTGTTACGAGGCGTGATGAGCCCGCCCCGACTCCGAACTTGCGTGTCGCTTCCTCACTCGCCTGAATGACATCCGGATGCCTGGACAGACCGAGATAGTCGTTGCAGGCAAACGTGATTAGATCAGTCGAGTTCCGGCGACCGATCCCGGGGGCGATGCGATCGGTTACTACGAGCTCCCGCTTCAGAAGTTGCGCATCGAGTATCGCCAGTTTGTCGCCGGCCAACTGTTGCAGAGAGTCTTGAGTCAAGTTTCCGGTGTCCCGCCTACGACTTTCAGTAGCTCCTCGGTCCGCGCGCGCATAAGCTCGGGATCATTGCGTGTCTCCACGTTCAGCCGTACGAGTGGCCCCGTATTCGACGCGCGCAGGTTGAAGCGCCAGTCCTCGAATTCAACACTGATGCCATCGACGTGGTCTACGGCAATAGCATCCTTCGCGTACAGTCTTTCTACCTGCTTGAGAATTTCGGCGTCGTCGTCGACCCTGCGATTGATTTCGCCGCTGGCCGGGAACAGCGCCATGCGCTCCTCGACCAGCGCTGACAATGGCCTGCCGGTTCGACTCATGATTTCCGCGACCAGCAGCCACGGGATCATGCCGCTGTCGGCGTAGGAGAAGTCCCGGAAATAGTGGTGTGCGCTCATCTCCCCGCCGTAGGCCGCATCGTTCTCGCGCATGGTCTGCTTTATGAACGCGTGCCCGGACTTGCTCTGTATCGCCTTGCCGCCGGCTTGTTGCACGACCTCAAGCGTGTTCCAGACGAGACGCGGGTCGTGGACGATACGGTCGCCGGGGGATTTAACGAGAAACGACTGCGCGAGCAAGCCGACGATATAATAGCCTTCGATGAAACGGCCTTGTTCGTCGAAGAAGAAGCAGCGGTCGTAGTCGCCGTCCCAGGCCAGTCCGAGATCGGCGCCGGTTGCCTTTATTCGGTCGATCGTGCTCTGCCGGTTAGCTTCCAACATCGGGTTCGGCACGCCATTCGGAAACGTGCCATCAGGCTCGTGGTGCAGTCTGATGAACTCGAAGGGCAGATGGGGTTCCAGCAGGTCCACGATCGGGCCGGCACCGCCATTGCCGGCGTTCACGACGATCTTCAGCGGCGCGAGTGTCGCCACGTCTATGTAGGACAGCAGGTGCTCGATGTAGTCTGGCTTGATATCCAGTTCGGTGGCGGAGCCTTCGCTGGCAACTGCGCCGAAGTCATCTCTCTCGGCTAACGCGCGAACCTCTACGAGCCCCGTGTCCGAGCTGATGGGCCGCGACCCTTCTCTGACGAACTTCATGCCGTTGTAATTTGGGGGATTGTGACTGGCGGTCACCATGATCCCGCCGTCGAGTCCCGAGTGGAATGTGGTGAAGTAAACGAGCTCGGTACCGCCGACGCCGATATCGACGACGTCGACGCCCGCATCCGTAAGGCCCCGTATTACGGCTCGCGTGAGGTCGACGCTCGACAAGCGGATATCGCGTCCGACCACAATGCGCCGGGGCCGGATGAAATCCGCGTAGGCTCGAGCGATGCGATAAGCGATGTCCTCATTGAGTTCCTCCGGGACTCGGCCGCGAACATCGTAGGCTTTGAAGCAAGTGATCTCTGTCATCGTCATCGAGTCGTCCGGATGAGTCGCGAGTATACCTACCCACGGTATTCGACACTGTGGTTCGGGCGTTCGGCGGAACGCAGCGCTACCGGAGCCTTATTCGAGAGCCTGCTAGTATTGGCGCACCCCAGCGATGACAGAGGACTTGATGACTTCATCTCACCTCTGGCTGCCGTATTCTCAGATGCAGACGGCGCCCACGCCGCAGACGGTGACCAGGACCGAGGGCGTATATATCCATTTGGCGGATGGCAGGCGCTTGGTCGACGGCACGTCGTCGTGGTGGACGGCCTGCCATGGCTACAACCACCCGCACATCGCTGCCGCAGTGGCGGCGCAGCTTGAGCAGTTCCCCCACGTCATGCTCGGCGGCCTCGTTCATAAGCCCGTCGTGGATCTGAGCCGCCGCCTGGCGGGCCTGCTTCCCGGAGATCTCGACTACGTCTTCCTCTCCGAGTCCGGCTCGGTGGCCGTCGAGATCGCACTGAAGATGGCGGTGCAGTTCTGGATCAACCATGGTGTACAGGGCCGCACGCGATTCTTGAGTTTCGAGCACGCCTACCACGGCGACACGTTCGCAGCCATGTCGGTCTGTGATCCCGATAAAGGTATGCATCGGTTGTTGAGTGGCGTCCTGGCCGAGCAACTCGTGGTCAAGTTGCCGCGCGCCGCTGACGAATTCGCCGAGTTCGAGCGAGTGGTGGCCGAAGAGGCAGGCGGGCTCGCCGCGGTGATCATGGAGCCGCTTGTCCAGGCGGCAGCGGGCATGAAATTTCATGAGCCCGAAGTCCTGGCGAGAATTACCGAGATTGCAACCCGCCATGACCTGCTCGTTATCTTCGACGAGATCACGACCGGTTTCGGTCGCACCGGAACGATGTTCGCATGCGAGCAGGCCGGCGTCGTGCCGGATATTATTACGCTCTCCAAGGCGTTGACCGGCGGCACGCTGCCGCTGGCCGCCACGATCGCCGGGCGTCGAATTTACGAGAGCTTTCTGTCCGACTCGATCGATCAGGCGCTCGTGCATGGCCCGACGTTCTGCGGCAATCCGATGGGTTGCGCGGCGGCGAATGCGTCGCTGGACCTGTTCGAGTCGGAGCCGCGCCTCGAGCAGGTCGCGGCGATTGCGGCCGGTCTCGAAGCGGGCCTGGCACCGTGTCGCGGGCTGGCACACGTACGCGATGTGCGGGTCAAGGGGGCGATCGGTGTCGTCCAGCTCGATCGAGTGCCCGATCTAAACGCCCTGCGGCTGCGATTTCTCGAGGAGGGTGTCTGGGTGCGGCCCTTCGAAGATGTCGTCTATCTAATGCCGCCGCTCGTGATCGACGCCGAAGCACTGGACACGTTGATTCAGGCCGTCAATCGCGTCGTCGAGGACTGGTCCGCGAATCCAGTGTAGGAGCGGCCGCTCCTACCGGGATGGGGGCTAGAACATCTCCGAGGCGTCGGGGGTTGCCGCCTCGCTGTCGTCGTAGCGATTCGGGATGAAATCGCCCGTGACCATATCCCGGTAGGACAGGCCGGGCGGCACCATGGGATAGACCCCGGCTTCGGGATCGATGATGACCTCGAGAAACGCCGGGCCGTCGCAGGCCAGAAATTCCGCCAGCACCTCAGGGACGTCTTGTTTGCGATCGAGCTTCTTCGCGTAAGGGAAGCCATCGGCCTGGGCAGCTCTGACAAAGTCCTTTTTGCGCAACGATTTGTTGCTACCGGACAGACGCCCCCGGAAGAACATCCGCTGCCACTGCATGACCATGCCGTCGCCGTAGTTGTTCAGTACCACGATCTTGATCGGCAGGTTATAGGTCGTGACTGTCTCGAGTTCGCCCAGGTTCATGCGGATGCTGGCGTCGCCGTCCAGGTCGATCACGAGTCGGCCGGGGCGCGCGAACTGGGCCCCGATGGCGGCCGGTAGACCAAAACCCATCGTGCCCATGCTTCCGGACGTGAGCCAGAGTCTGGGCTCACGAAAGTCGAAATATTGCGCCGCCCACATCTGATGCTGCCCGACGCCGGTCGTGATGATCGCCTCGCCCTTCGTTATCTCATTGATCGTCTCGATGACGTAGTTGGGCTGGATTAGCGAGCTGTTGCGATCGTAGTTCAGCGCGTAGGTCGACCTCAGTTCCTCAAGCTCCGCGTGCCACGCCTCGTAGTCCGTCGTGATGCCGTTACTGCGTCCGTATGCGATCAACGTGGCTAGCGCATCTCCGAGCAGGCCGACATGAAACCAGTCCGCCGCCTTGACCTTATGGATCTCGGATGGGTCGATATCGAAATGAATCACATGTTCGGCTTTGGCCGCGAATTTCGACGGATCGCCGGCGACCCGATCGTCGAAGCGGGCGCCCATGCTGATCAATACGTCGCAGTCGTCTACCGCATAGTTCGCGTAGGCAGTGCCGTGCATGCCCAGCATGTGCATGGCTAATGGGTGGGTTGTATCGAAACTACCCAAGCCCATCAACGTGGTTACAACCGGGATATGGAAGCTCGTCGCGAAGGCTCGCAAGTCCTCGCTTGCGTTGCCGTTGATCACGCCGCCGCCGGCATAGATCAATGGCCGTTTGCTTTCTCGAATCAGCGCAAAAAATTCTTCGCAACGGGCATCGTCCAGTCGGTTCTGTCGGACCGCTTCCACGCGATGGCTATGGCCGGGCATAGACAGCAGGCCCTCGCCTCGGAAAGCGCCTTCCCAGTTCTGTACGTCCTTGGGGACGTCGACGACGACCGGGCCGGGGCGGCCCGAGCGCGCAATCTCGAACGCAGACCGCAGCGTGGACTCCAGCCGCTCGGGATCGGTCACGAGGAAGACATGCTTGGCGACAGAGCCCATGACACCGATCACCGGTGCTTCCTGAAAAGCGTCCGTGCCTATCGCTGCTGTCGCGACTTGCCCACAGATCACGACGATCGGAATCGAGTCCGCCGCGCAATCGCGAACGGGGGTCACACAGTTCGTGGCCCCGGGACCCGAGGTGACGATGGCGACGCCGACTCGGCCGGTCGCTCGGGCATAGCCCGAGGCCATGAATCCTGCGCCTTGTTCATTAGCGGGGACTATCAACGGCATCGGCTCGACGCCGTTCTCGGCGTGGGCCTGGTTATAGCGGAACACGGCATCGTAGGTCGGCAGAATCGCGCCGCCGCTGTAGCCGAAGATCGTCTTCACGCCCTCGTCAGCAAGCACCTGGACCATCATGTCGGCACCGGACATCACAGTACCGCTCAGAGCGTGGGGGCGATCTAGTGTGGTTTGGCTCCGGGTATCCATGGCTCAACTCGAAACAACGTCCGATGTCGTCGGTCTCCCGACCGCGGATGTGCTGGTTTTCGGGAGTGTTGACGAAAAGTTTCTGCATTGCAATAGCCGTTGTTCTAGGCCAACATTGATCGGCTCAGACCACAGCCCGTAAGGAGAAGGCTGGGCGGACAGAATGCGACATATCATCTCCATACTGCTGCAAAACGAAGCCGGTGCGTTGGCCCGTGTGGCGAACCTGTTCTCCACGCGTGGCTACAATATCGAGAGCCTCAATGTGGCGCCGACGGACAACGAACTCGTGTCCCGCCTGACACTCGTGACCAGTGGATCCGAAGAGGTGATCGACCAGATTTCGAAGCAACTCGTTAAACTCATCGACGTCGTCAACATGGTCGATATGACCGGTGGTGATCATATTGAGCGGGAGCTCGCGCTGTTCAAATTGCGACTGCACGAAGCAGGCCGGGATAAGCTCTCGGATGTCGTCAGTAACTTCGGCGCCCGGATATTGGATGACCACGAGGGGCATTTTACCGTCGAGTTGATCGGCGGTAGTCACGAAATCGATCGGTTCATGACGAGCGTAGCCGACCTCGCCGAGTTGCTTACGGTGGTACGCAGCGGTGCCATGGCAGTCGCCAGGGGCGCGCCGATTCTAACTCCCACGTAGGACGTCTACTGCGTCCTGCCCGGACAACTCCTATGGATGCTGAATCGATGTCACTCAGCGCGGAACGACTCGCCGAAGCGCGGCGCGTCGTCTTAAAGATCGGGTCCACACTCTTCGTGGATCGAGACAGCGGCGCGCTACATCGTTCGTGGCTCGAGGCCTTGTGTGCGGATGTGGCGGCTATGCATGCGGACGGCCAGGAGGTCATCATCGTCTCCTCGGGCGCCATCGCCCTGGGCGCGACCCAGCTCGGCATAAATGTAGGCAGGGCCAGGCTGGAGGAGAGCCAGGCGGCCGCCGCGGCCGGGCAAATCCAACTCGCCCACGCGTATCAGGAAATTCTGGGTAGCCACGGCATTACCGCGGCCCAGGTGCTGCTGACGCTCGATGACAGTAAGAGCAGACGCCGCTATCTCAACGCCCAGAACACGCTGCTGACGCTGCTCAAACGCCGCGCCGTACCGGTCGTCAATGAGAACGACACGGTCGCGACGCAGGAGATCCGTTACGGGGACAACGACCGGTTGGCGGCCCACGTCGCGCAAATGATCAGCGCGGACTGTCTCGTCCTGCTGTCCGATGTCGACGGGCTTTATACGTGCGATCCACGAACCGACTCCGACGCCCGGCA
This sequence comes from Gammaproteobacteria bacterium, assembly GCA_036443505.1. Classification (GTDB taxonomy): domain Bacteria; phylum Pseudomonadota; class Gammaproteobacteria; order Steroidobacterales; family Rariloculaceae; genus SMWC01. The sequence continues at coordinate 7,905 of JAZFYK010000125.1, forward strand.
TATTCCGGAGGTCACGGAGCTAACGAAGGAGCACTGGGATATGGCCGGTGGGCCGGGATCGAATCATGGCTCCGGTGGGATGCGTACGAAGCTCGACGCGGCCCAGATCGCGATGGGTGCAGGCTGCCGGATCTTGATCGCGCCGGGTCAGGTGACACGGCCGATACAGGCGGTACGAGCCGGCGCCAGAGTGACCTGGTTTCTACCGAGCTCGACGCCGCGCGCTGCGCGCAAACAGTGGATCGCGGGAACGCTGCAGCCCAAGGGTGCCGTGGCGGTCGACGACGGTGCGAAGGCGGCGCTGGCGGCCGGCAAGAGCCTGCTGCCCGTGGGTGTGACGCAGGTTGACGGCGAGTTCGAGCGTGGTGACGCGGTTCGCGTGATCGATCATGACGGCAACGAATTCGGTCGTGGGCTCATCGCCTACGGCGCGGCGGATGCCCGCGCCATCGCGGGGCAGCGTTCCGGCTCCATTGCAGCCATATTGGACTATCGCGGCCGGGATGAGATGATTCATCGGGACGATTTGGTGTTGACGCACACTGAGACAGGCTCATGACGACCCCGGAAAGACAACTGGCCGAGACGACAACCGGCGACGGGCTGCAGGCGCAGATGCGCCTGCTCGGCCGCGCGGCCCGGCAGGCGGCCGAGCTCCTCGGGCGTGCGAGTACGGACAGTAAGAACGCCGCGCTGCGGGCTGCGGCGCAGGCCCTGCGTAGCTCGGTGGACGACATTCTCAGTGCCAACGAGATCGATCTCGCGAACGCCCGCGAGCGCGGGTTATCGGCGGCCATGATGGACCGCCTGGCGCTGACACCTGAGCGGATCGACAGTATTGCCGTGAGCCTGGAAGATATCGCCGATCTCGCGGATCCCGTGGGCGACGTGATGGCGGAGTGGCAGCGTCCCAACGGGCTGACTATTCAGCGCGTACGGGTGCCACTGGGCGTCATCGGCATCATTTATGAGAGCCGCCCGAACGTAACGGCGGATGCCGGCGCGCTCTGCCTGAAGAGCGGCAATGCCGTGATTTTAAGGGGGGGCTCCGAGGCGGTGGAGTCCAACACGGCGATACACGCGTGCCTCGTGCAAGGCCTGACGGTTGCGGGTCTGCCGGAGACGGCGATCCAGAGAGTCCCTACCCAGAACCGCGAAGCGGTGGGCATCCTACTCCGCGACATGGCTGAGTATGTGGATGTCGTCGTGCCGCGCGGCGGCAAGAACCTTATCGCCAGAGTCCAGGCGGACGCCCGCGTGCCGGTCATGGGTCATCTGGAGGGTCTCTGTCACACCTATATTCACAGCGGTGCCGACCTGGAGATGGCGCGCGAGGTATCGGTCAACGCCAAGATGCGGCGCACGGGTATTTGCGGTGCGACCGAGACGATCCTCGTCGACACAGCGGTCGCGGATACCCATCTGGGGCCGGTCGTCTCGAGCTTGATCGATGCGGGCTGCGAGGTGCGCGGCGACACCCGAACTCAGGCGGCCGACACTCGCGTGAAGCCTGCGGCCGAGACCGACTGGGGCCATGAATTCTTGGACGCGATCGTCGCGGTCCGTGTCATCGACGGCCTGGACGAGGCGATGGACTATATCCGCCGCTATGGGTCCGGGCATACGGAGGCGATCATCACGGCGGATGCTGCGGCCGCCGAGCGCTTCCTGAACGAGCTCGACAGCGCGATCGTCATGCACAACGCCTCGACTCAATATGCGGACGGTGGCGAGTTCGGCATGGGCGCCGAGATCGGTATCGCCACGGGCCGCGTTCACGCCCGCGGGCCCGTGGGCGCCGAGCAGCTGACGAGCTATAAATATGTCGTCAGAGGGACCGGCCAGACGCGTCCCTGACGCTCGACGGGGGAATCTTGAGCACGGTGGGGAGTTCGGCGAACGGAGCATTGCCCGGTCAAGGCATACCGGCCGTGGTCTATGTCATCGTCCTGACCCAGTTCGCCATACCGTTCATGTACTCGGGCGTGGTGTTGACATTGCCGGCAACAGGACTCGAGTTGGCCGCCAGTGGTGTCGCGCTGGCATTGATCGAGACCGTGTATCTGGGTGCCGGCGCTGCGTTCCTGTTGCCCTTGGGCCGTGTAGCGGAGACCGCGGATAAGAATACGCTGTTCAAAACCGGACTCCTTGTTTATGCCGCCTCGACCTTCCTGATCGGGTTCCTGCCCTCGATGGCGACGATCATCGCGATGCGCTTCGTACAGGGTGTCGCCTCGGCGTTCATGGGCGCGACGGCGATGGCCATACTCTTCGAGAACGCCTCGGCAAAGACCCGCGGCAGGGCGATCGGGCAGTGTCTCGGCGCAGTCTATGCCGGTCTGGCAGCTGGCCCGCTCGTCGCCGGCCTGGTCACGACCCACCTGGGTTGGCGGTGGGTGTACTTCTTGACCGCAATTCCGTTGTTCGTATCGTTCATCGCCGTGGAGGCGAAGCTTAAGGGCTGGCGGTTCTCCGCGCCCGAGCTTAACTGGCGTGCCAGTTCGCTCGTCATTGCGGCGGTCTTCCTGTTGATCTTCGCCTGCGCGTTACTCGGGCGCGGCGCCACGGGCTACCTGTTGCTCGCGTTGGGTGCTGCCGCCTGTATCGCGTTCTTCCAACTTGACAAGCGTAGTTCACGACCGATGCTGGATCTCGACAGGATTCGCGAGAACAAGGAGTACGGAGGCGCATTACTGGGACTGTTTGTGATCTACGCCGGCGGCTTCGGCATGATATTCCTGTTCAGCATCTATCTGCAGATGCTGAGCGGGTTCTCGCCGCAAGAGGCAGGATTCGTGTTGATGATCTCGCCGATTGTCATGGCGGTCATCGCACCGATCGCGGGACGCCTGGCGGATCGCTACTCACAGAAAGGACTAGCGGCGCTCGGCGCACTCTTCATCATGACCAGTCTGCTGATGGCAACAACCGTTACGATCGGGACCGAGCTGCCGTATATCATCGCCGTACTGATGACGCAGGGAATCGGCTTCGCTTTGTTCTCGTCGCCGAATATGTCGCTGATCCTGCATAGCGTCGAGCGGGAACAACTCAGCATGGCATCCGCTCTATCGGCAAAGATGCGCTCGCTGGGCATGGTAGCCAGCATGGCTATCGTCACGGTATTTGTCTCGATCTTCATGGGCAGTGGGCCGATCGCGCAGGGCGGCGACTACGTGCACGGTATGCTGTTCGGTTATCTCTCGGTCCTGGAGTTCTCTTTCATCGTGCATGCCGTCCTGGCTTGCGTCGCCGCCTGGCTCGTCGCCGGACGTTCCGCGGTCCTGTTCTGGATGAAGGACAAAAAGTGACCTGCAGACGGGAGATAACAGGCCAACACAGGTAGAATCTCAGGCCGGAGGCGCCATGTTTTTCACTAAGACAGGGATTCAGCTGGCGACCGTGTTGGCCGCAGCGTCGGTCAGCCACGTGGCGCTGGCGTCGTTCGATCGATTATCTTCCGATGTGTTGGACGTCATGCCTCCGTCCGCGCGCGTGAGCGGCGCACCTGGCGAGATGACAGTCCGGCAGGACTCGTGCCGGACTTTTCCCGCTCGTGAAGTCCGGCGCCGTATCGTCGATGTGGCCATACAGGAGTGGGGGTTCTTCGGCTTTCGCATCGTCGACCAGAGGATCCCGGACGCCGGCAATCGGACGGCACGAAGCAGCTTGCGCCGTCCTCCGCGGCTCGGACCGACGGAAGCGGCGCGTGTTGCCGAATCCATCGCCGGCTACTGGACCGTCACGCCGGACGGCGAATGGATCCTCGATCGACAGAACAGGGCGTGGAACGGGCCGAGCGGAGTCGCGGCCCGCTGGCAATATCCGTGGTCGGCAGCGTTCGTATCGTGGGTGATGTGCGAGGGCGGTCTAGCCGACTCCAGCCAGTTCCGGCGCGCCGTCGCCCACCATGTATACATCGACCAGGCCATCCGCGCTCGCGACGAGGATGAGCCGCAGACCGCGTTTGCGGCCTACGATGTCGGCGAAGCGGCCATCGAGCCGGGCGATCTCCTTTGCACCGCGCGACGGGCGGCCTATCGCACCCTGGACGAACGGCGGCGTCATCTGGGGGATAGCGCCCGGACCCATTGCGACATTGTCGTGCAGGTGGACGAGGCAAACGAACGCATCCTCGCGATCGGCGGTAACGTGCGCGGCTCGGTGCGCCTGAAGCTTCTTCCGGCAGTCCGTTACCCCGGGGAAGCATTGCGCCCCATGGATCAGTCCATGATCCCGGGCGGGCGGGCGGTCTTCGCGCACCTGAAACTGCGCGCCAATCCCATTGAGGCCGATGCGCTCGACAACAGCCCAACGATCAAGGCGCTCGGCGAGCAAGATACAGCGTCGGGCTGGTTGCAGCGAGCGACGACAAGCCGGAACGTTGGGCCCAGGTTGCGCCGCACCTATAACGACGGAGACGACTTTGGCTTTATTGAAAATTCCTTCTGATGCTGAGGCGACGCCCGAGCAGGCCGTCGTATTCAAGCACGCCGAGAAATTGCTCGGCCGGGTCGCGAACGCAGTCCGCGTCGCCTCGCATTCTCCGAAGCTGGCGCAATCGATACTCGGTTTCATCGTCCCGGCGCTTCGCGAGGACGTGACCGGTGTCCTGCCTGTGCGGACGAAGGTGCTGGTGATACTGAAAACTTCGACGCTCAACGCGTGCGCGTACTGAACCGGCCATAACGTCACGCTCGGTC
>JAZFYK010000126.1:0-4516 GCA_036443505.1 Gammaproteobacteria bacterium
CGAGCGGTCGTGGCTCCCGTGATGCGCTCGATAAGGACCTCGACGCGGCCACCGCTAGCCTTGTGGCCGTGCAGCCGTGCCGGAATCACGCGAGTGTTGTTTAATACGAGCAGATCGCCGGGCCGTAGCAGCTCCACGAGCTCCGGGAAATGCCGGTCCCGGCACTGGCCGCTCCGCCCGTCCAGGGCCAGAAGCCGGCTCCCCGTGCGTTCGGGCAGGGGCTCCTGTGCGATGAGCTCCGGGGGGAGCTCATAATGAAAGGCGCTGCGGTCCATCGGGCCGGAATTCTATCGCGACCGGGTGATCTGCCACAGAAAAAAAAGCCGGCCACTCGGGCCGGCGAAATTACCGTAGGGGGGACTACGGGGCGTCACTCATTAACCACTCCGACGGTCGACCAACTCGAGTTCCAACGTCTGGCGGCGCTGATTCCGCATGATCGTGAGCTCCAGCGTCTCACCGGGTTCGAAACTTCCTAGAATTCGCATCGCATGCTCGGGGCTCGTCGGCGTGCGGCTGCCGATCTCGAGAATGACATCGCCATCTTGTAGTTGTAACGCATCGTCCGACGGTGCGCTAACGACCAAAACGCCCTCATCTGTACCGAAATAGGCGCCGAGGGCCGGCGTCAGCTCCACCAGTTCCATGTCGGCCCAGCGGCCGATCCGACGCGTGAAATCAAACGCTATCGGGGGCTGACCACCGGCGCGGAAATCGCCTTGCGGAAACGGCACAGCGGGGCTCGCGAATGCGCCGGCAAAGTATTGCGCCTCAAGCACACGTGCCTCGACCTCGATATCATGCTCCTCGTCACCGCGAACGATGTTTAAAACGACGACATCGCCCGGGTTCACATGAGCCATCTGTCCGATCAACACCTCGGAAGGCGAGCTGACGTCGCTACCGGACAGCGCCGCCGCATCGATCGCAATAATGACGTCTCCGGTCTCGACGCCACTCTCGTCGGCGGGTCCGCCCGGACTCACGCCGGCCACGACGACACCATCAACGCTATCCTCGATGTTGATGCCCAGCATCGCCCTGCGTCCCGTAATGTTGAACTCTCGGATGACGCGGCCGACGGCGGGCGCATTAGCTTGTATCGACAGCCGCGCGACCTCTCGCGCGGCCGCCGAGAGCTGCTCTCGCGCGACCTCGAGTTCGCGCTGGGCATCGGCGAAATCCGGGTTCTCCTGGGCGCTCGCCGTGCTAACTAATCCGAAGCCGTTTGTCAGTATGAGGGCGCTCGCCAGAACTGCTGTGGTTCTCATGGGTTTGTCTCCAAAAATGGGCAGCTTCTGTCTATAGATGCGGCTAATAGCCAGAACGTTGCGCTTGCGCGTAACGCATATAAAAAAGTGCGCTCATGACATCGACGCGCTGCTGCCACAGGGCTTCTCTCTGCGGCGGGCTCAGATTGAGATTGTTCGCGAACATCAGGCGATCATCGAGTACCGCGACGTGATCTTCGAGCGCCGTGATCGTGCTGGCCGTGCTGGCGCGCATGACCATGGGCTGGTAGTTGATACTGCCCAGCGCACGATCCCAGCGCGCCGACTGCAGCGCCAAAGAGGCGTAGGACGGTGTTCCCACGATATCAGAGATGCGATTATTCGACACCGCTTCGGCCACGATCGTAGCGGGCCCGGTCTCCATCGGCGCGGGACCTTCCGGCGAACGAGCGACGAGCAGAACGGCCAGGACTGCGACGCTCGCCGCGATTGCGCCGCGCAACGGCCAATGCCAACCGCGACGAGCTCGGCTCGCCGCTTCTTCTTCGGCCGCCAGGATAACGCGATCCCAAGCGCCAGCCGGCGGCGCAAAACCCGGCAGATCCTGCAGTGCTTGCTGGGTCTGTCGCAATCCTCGCAGCTTCCGCCTCGCGCTCGGGTCCGCGTCGACGTACGCACGCGCGTCCGCATCCACGGGCTCACCGTCTCTAATCTTTAGCAAGTTTTCAGTACTGGGATACATAGCTCCGAACCGTCCTCAGCGGGATCGCCTTCCAAGTAGCCTCGCAGCCGCTCGTGGGCTCTCGCCAGTTGCGATTTAGAAAAACTCGTCGTCCTACCCATGAGCCGGGCAATCTCCTTGTGGGTATAACCCTCGACGTCGTGCAGCCAGACCACCGCCCTGGCCGTCGCGGAGATTTTCGCTAACGCCGATTCCAGCGCGATCTGCCGGTCGGCCTGCTCGCCGCCGCTGCGAGGACATGGGGTGTCCGCAACCTCGACGTCCGCGCGGCGGGAAGCCCAATTCGAACGTAGATGCATCAGACATTTATTTACCCCGATGCGCCTGATCCAGAAACCGACATCCGCGTCGCCTCGATAGGTCTGGATCTTACGAATGACTTCAATGAAGGTCTCCTGTAACGCATCCTCCGCCAACGCCTCCGAGACCAGTATTCGCCGCGCGAGCGTGTAGACCATGGGTGAATACACCTCGAAGAGCCGCCCGTGCGCGGCACGATCCCCTCGTTGGGCGCCCGCAACGATGGCGGGATCCACTTGTGGCATGTGATTACTCATGTTCTCGACCGTTAGATGCGTGGCGGCGGGAAAAGGTTGCATGCAGAGGCCGTCAGGGCACGGATCCCGTGCCCCGTATGGCTTTCAAGCGCACGGCCCGGAACCCGTCGCCGGACGGAGGGACCGATGACGGACGGCGGCCTCCTGGGTCAACCTGTTCGCCGCTTCGCGATCCGAATGTCACCGATCGATCTCAGGCCGGGATGGCGGAATTGGTCGACGCGCCGGACTCAAAATCCGGTACTGGCAACAGTGTGAGAGTTCCAGTCTCTCTCCCGGCACCATTCAGTGTTCGCCTCAGAACCGATGACACGATTTCTTCCCGTTCTTACGCGTTACTTTCTGCCCGTTACCATGCGAAGAACTTGCCCTCGAGCCTTTCCTCGCGCTCGGCGTCGTACCGGGTCTTTAGCTGGTAAAACAACAGCATTTCGTCACGCAGCTCTGAATTCTCCTCAGCCATCGTGCGCATCATCTCGTTCAGGATTTCCTGGTGTTGGCGAATTTCTCCGACCGGCTCGGCATACACGCCCGTCCTCAAGAAAAGTTGGGTTTCTCTACCTATTAATCTATCTACAAATCTAGGATTGCAGATACGTACCGGAATATGGGTTCCCAACGGAGTTTCTTGCCGGCAACGAATATCGTAGTCATTGTCGTCGTTCATGGCATTGAATAGTGAAAGAACGTTGTCTTCTGCTCTACGGATCTCAACCCGCATCGAGCTTAACGTGCGTGGCGCAACGACGATGATTTCCTCGAGCGGCTCCGATTTCTCCGCATTCGTATCCGCTTCCGCCTCCTGGGCAATAGCGGCCTGCTGAAGGAGTACCGGACACAGTACGACCGCCACCAGCAGCCACACGACACCGGCGCAAGCCCTGAAGATATTGCCCCTTCTGAGTTTCGCGCAGACCGAGGCCATCACTCACCCGCTCAACAGTACGAGAACACCTGTTAGACCCGATTCTACGCCGATCGATCCACGAGATTGCCCGTAGTGGGCGAAACTTCTGTCGATCAGGCCGGAAACAGCGGCTCTTCTGCCGCCGGATGCTACTCGCTGCTGCGTAGGTTCGAGATCTGTTCCTGCAGCGATCGATAGTCCGCGCGTTCCTCGGCAGACAGTTCCCCCATCAGGAGATTCTCGTGCTCGAAAGGATCTTCCTTGAGATCGTAGAACTCTTCCGTACCGTCGAACCGAAGTAACTTGTAGCGCTCGTTGCGCATCGCGTAATCCGCCGTCTCCACGCCGGCGAAACCCCCGAAAAACTCATCGGCAAAGATCCAGTCGCGCGGGGACGGGTCGTCGGGATTCGACAGCACGGATAGGAAACTGACCGAGTCGTGGATCACGTCATCCGGGACGGTCTCATCCGGGTCGATGCCGGCCATTTCCATGATCGTAAGAAACAGATCGGAGGAATTCACGAGCGCGTCGGGTACGGCACCGCGCTCGACACCGGGACCCGTAATAATCAACGGTACGTTGACACCACCTTCGTAGATCGTGCCTTTGGCCCGTCCGGCTTCGAATGGCGCCCTGACATCGCCGCTCAGGGTCCCATTATCACCGAGGAAGATCACATAGGTATTCTCGCGGACCTCGGGATCCAGCGATGCCAGCAGCCGGCCGATCTGCGTGTCCATGGCTTCGATCATCGCATTGAAATACTCGTCCGCGGCCCCGGGCGAGATGGACTTCGGGTCCAGATTCGAGTGATCGCTCTGCCAGTTCTCCTCCGGAGGCAGATGCAGCGGCGTGTGCGGCAAATTGAAGGCGAACCACAAGAACCAGGGCCGATCGCCCTGATCCTGGATCCACGCGATCGCGTCGTCCGTCTTGTCGGTCGGCGTATAACCGACTATGCCCGTGACTTCCCCATCGACTACTTTGTTCCACGCGAAATACGAGCTCGTGGTACCCGTGATCAAACCCGAATAGTGATCGAAGCCGACCCGGTTCGGATTCTCGAGCCAACCGT
>JAZFYK010000127.1:0-2501 GCA_036443505.1 Gammaproteobacteria bacterium
TGCCCATGCCATTGCGGGCGCGGTCTCCGGATCTATCTCTTTGTAAGTCACCAGTCGTTCACTTTCGTTGCGGCCCGGTAACTCTCGCCCTCCGTTCCAAGTACGGCCTGGCGACCATCTCGCCGAACGGACTTTCCGCGGGTCCACGGGTCAGTTTCTCCGAGTTTTGCAGGCCCGCAGGCGGCGGGTCAGTCGAGGTACTCGGCGAGCGGCACTCGCAGCAGATGTAGAACGCGCTTCTGAACCCGGGACAGCTCAGGCGCGAAGCGCAGCGGCTGCCGGACGCCGCGACCGGATAATTCGTGGCGCTGGACGTCCTCGAACAGATCGATCATCCTGCGTGCGGTCGGTCTCCGACACTTCCTGTCCTCGGGGTACAAGGCGAGATGGTCCAAACGTTCCTTCTCCATACCTTGCCGGAGCGTTCGTTCCACCAGGGCCTGAACAAGCAGCGCGAAGAAGTACACGCAGAGCATGCCCTCGATCCGGTGCACCGATTTGAGGAAGACCGGCGCCAACTGATAATCCGTCTTGAGCTGCGAGAATCGCTTCTCGATCCCAGCTTGCCTCTTGTACGCCTCCAGAAGTTGCTGAGCTGTGAGGTCGTTGTCGTTCGTGACCAGTGGAAAGACGCCATCTTGCTTCGCTGATCTCGCCACCGCCGTATGATCGACTTCGAAAACGAGGTCGAACCGGATCTTGACCTCCTTGCGGTAGTCGGTGTCTTTGCCGGGGCGGCCGGGGCGAGTCTGCTTGAACTTCTCCTGCTCCCTACGCTCGATCTCGACCTTGATCCACTCCTCGGCCCCACCCTCCGAAAGGCGCTTCTTGAGCGCCTTTGCAACCTTCTCCTCCTCGGTGTATCGCGTGCGTGGAGATCGTAGCTTCTTCTGAAGATCGTCGAGCAACCGAATCGTTCGAAAGATCTTCTTGCTGCGAGCTTTAACGTCCAGCTCAGTCTTACGACTGCTGTAAAACCACAGAAGCCGATAGCCGTCCCTCGTCACTGCCTTATCTTCGGCAATCGACACTTCGTCCTGGTGCTGATCGTTACTCGTGGTGCGCTGGCACAGTGGCGTCCACTTGATCTCGTCCTGCGACAAACGAGCACGGAACGCCTTGTCCTCAGCTCGAGTGCGTGGAAGAACCGTCAGGAAGCGTCCACCACGCCCATGAATATGCGCCATGTTCTTCTCTGTGGCGAGCTTGCTGTCGGCGACGTACAAGAAGTCCGGGTTGCCGGCCAGCTGACACATCAGATCCCAGCTGTCCCGGTGTGTCTGATCATCCGTCAAGTTGCCATCGCCGATGTCGAAGTTCACCGGCACTGCTCCATCGCGGGTGACGGTGAGGGTGTATAGCAGCTGCTTGAGATCGGGGCGGTGGTCCTTGTTGTGTCCCCACGTGATGATTCGCGTCGCTTTCCCGAAGGGCTTCAGTCGTTCGGAGGCGTCCTCGTAGTCGCCAGAGAACGTCAGGGTCGTTGAGTCGTTGTGAAGCTCATCGAGGCTCACGTCGAACTCCTTGATCACGTGGGTCAGCGTGGCGAGAACCAAGGACGTGTGATCTGCCTCGAACAGACGATCGAGGCATCTCCCGACGCGATCGTCGTTCAGCGTTTCGACCTGTTTCTTGGAGAGACCCAGCTGATCCGGGGCATGCCGGCGCGCCCACTCCGAAACGCCGTAGATCGGTTCACGCGACGTCAGGTAGTTCTTCAACAGGACGATCGTGCCCCGGCTTGGCGGAATCCTGCAGCGCTGATCCTCCCGAAGGTACTCCCGCAGGAACTCTTCGATCCGCGCTCGCCGAATGATTCGATCGAGTATCGGCAGCGCTCCGACGGTGTAGGAGGTGAGAGTCTTCCCTCCACCACGAGAGAGGTTGCCTGCCTGCGTACGACGATTCTGAGACTTGCTCTTCTTTCTCTTCATGCCGCACAGGGATACATCTGCGGCACCCCGAAGGTCAACGCGCAAGAAAAACGCAAACTGACTTACGGCGCAGAGCAACGACGTAACTCGAGCGCCGGCCGACTTACGTCACTCGCCGTCTGCCCAAGTGGCTCTCGTTTTTCTCGCGCACGCCGTCGAGTCTTGACGGCGCGGCCGCACCGCGATTACAAGAACGTCCGCACGGGCCTGCGACTCCACCGACCAGAGGTCCTCGTGCGCGCCAGTTCGCCGCCCTCGCGCCGATCGGAAACTCGAGGAAATCCATCCGCGCACCTGCGGAAAGTCCGGTACACTCCCGTCGCCGACGCGTATACGGTCGCGCCGGCCTCGTCGACGACTCGTGCCTCCGTTCGAGTGGCGCGGCGTCTCACCTCCACGATCTTCCCCTCGACTCTATACGTGTGTCCCACGATGACGGGGCGACGATACTTGACGTTGAGCTCGATGGAATAACAGAGGCGACGGTACTCCGACGACGGCACCCAGCCCATGACCTCATCGAGGATCGATGCGGTGATGCCTCCGTGAACCCGATCGCGGTAGCCG
>JAZFYK010000128.1:0-12684 GCA_036443505.1 Gammaproteobacteria bacterium
CGCCTTTGACGGCGTTGATGCTCATGAGGGCATGCGCGATCGCAGCCTCCAGTTTATCGAAGACGGGTTCTCCCAGACCGGGCGGCACGCCGCTCGCCACGATGTTAATGCGCGCACCGATGGAATCCCCGGCCTCGCGTAATTCGTCCATGAAATTCTCGAGTTCATCGAGCTTCTCCGGGTCCGCGCAGAAGAATGGGTTGTCGTTGACGAGTTCGAGATTACGCGGCGCCAGATGATGCGGCCCGAGCTGGGCCAGATAACCGGTGATGCGTATGCCCAGTTGCTCGACCAGGTACTTGCGGGCTATGGCGCCGGCGGCCACGCGCATGACGGTCTCTCGAGCCGACGCGCGACCACCGCCTCGATAATCGCGGATTCCGTATTTCTGCTGGTAGGTGTAATCGGCATGCCCGGGCCGAAAGCTATCCTTGATCTTGCTGTAGTCACGGGAACGTTGATCGACATTCTCAACGAGCAGGCCAATCGCCGTTCCGGTCGTGACACCCTCGAAGACGCCCGAGAGAATCTTGACCTGATCGGGCTCCTTGCGCTGGGTGACGTGCCGGGAACGGCCCGGCCGGCGGCGATCGAGATCAATCTGTATATCGGCTGGTGTCAAAGCCAGCCCCGGAGGACAGCCGTCCACGACGCAGCCCATGCTGGGCCCGTGGCTTTCGCCGAAGGTCGTCACGGTAAACAGACGTCCGAATGTATCGCCAGCCATAGCCTCGATGTCCCTAGTTGCAGGCGGGCGGCGTCACGGCCGCTCGCCGTTCCGCACTGCTAACCTGCTAAGTATCCAGTCAATTCGTCACGCGTCAATACAAAGACCCCGTGGCCGCCATGCTCGAACTCCAGCCACGTAACAGGCAGGCGAGCGTATTCGGTCGCGAAAGCCCCTTGCGCTTCGCCCACCTCCATGATGAGGAGTCCGTCGGGGACCAGATATCGAGGCGCCTGGGCCAGGATCTCTGCGACCAGCGAGAGGCCGTCAGGGCCACCCGCGAGCGCGACTTCCGGTTCGTGAGAGTACTCGCGCGGCAGCTCATCGAGCCGGGCTTCCGGCACGTAGGGCGGATTCGCAACGATGACGCGGTACTGGCCCTCGACCGCGGCGAAGAGGTCCGACTGGATTACGCGCACGCGGTCGGCCAGATCATTCGCTGCGACATTCGTGCGGGCCACTTCGACGGCACCCTCGGATACGTCTACCGCATCGACGACAACTCCCGGGCAGTAGTGCGCGGCAGCGACCGCCAGACACCCGCTGCCCGTACCAAGATCCAGAATTCGATCGCCGTCCCGCAAGCGACACCAGGGCTCGAAGCCGCGACCGATAATCTCGGCCAATGGCGAGCGCGGAATCAGTACGCGTTCGTCTACGACCAGGCGTAGCCCCGCGAACCAGGCTTCGCCGAGAAGATAGGCCAGGGGCATTCGCTCGGTCACGCGCCGCTCGACGACTTTGCTCAGGCCGGGAATGAGCGCCGGATCCGGCGCGCGCTCCCAGGCCGCATTATCCCATCCCTGCCGACTCCGGATCAACCAGTAGGCCTCGTCACTCGCGTTGTCGGTGCCGTGGCCGAAGTCCAGCTCATGCCGGTCGAAATACTCGGCGATCAGCGCGACCCAGGCTTCGCCGGTTCCGGCCCGGGAGAGTGCTCGCTCAAGCTCAACGAGAGTCATGGGCCGCGGATAATACTCCTTATGAGATAATCGCTCGCGTGATCGGAGCCATGCCAAGAATCCTCGTGGCCGCACTCGTGCTGTTGGCCGGTGCGACGGTATGGGTATCGTCTATCAGGCAGAATCTGCCGGCGCCCGCAGTCGCTACGCTACTCCCCGAGCCGCTCAGTCTTCCGGCCGTGCAACTCACGGACCAACACGGACTCGATTTCTCTACGCGCGAGCTCGAGGGGGCTTTCAGTCTCATGTTCTTCGGCTTTACCCACTGCCCGGATATCTGCCCGATTACGCTTCAGACGCTCGCCAACGTCGACGCCCAATTGCGAGCGAAGGGCCTAGATACGCCCCGGGTCGTGTTTGTCAGCGTCGATCCGGACCGCGATACCCCGGCACAGATCGAACGCTACCTCGAAAACTTCAACTCAGGCTTCGTCGGCATTACCGGTACTCAGCGCGCACTACAACCGCTGATCGCCGCCCTCGGAGTGACGGTACAACGCCAGGAATTCCCCGGCGAAACGGCTTACAACGTTACCCACAACTCCACGGTGTACCTCATCGGCCCACAAGCCGAGTTGGTCGCGCTATTCAGTGCGCCTCACGATGCTGCCGTGATCGCGACCGACTACCTTCGCATCCGGCGGCTATACCAAACTCAGCGGACGGCGGCCTCAGCTTCCCTATGAGATCCACTCTGTCGGTGTGGGTGCAATACGTGCTCCCGCAACGGTTGCTTGCGGCGCTCGTCTACCACGTCGCCCGATGTACCTGGCCGTTCGTGAAGAACCCCTTGATTCGTTGGTTTGCTAACCACTACCGGGTGGACCTCGATGAGGTCGAGCAGCCGGACCTCAATGCCTATCCGAGCTTCAACGACTTCTTCACGCGAGCCCTGCAGCGGGATGCGCGACCGATGGCGGGCGATGAAGACACGATCGTGTCGCCTGCCGACGGCTACCTGACCGGCTTCGGGGCGGCCGCTGCCGGCCGGTTGATCCAGGCCAAAGGGCTTGACTACCGACTGGATGAACTCCTGGACGAGCCGCGCGACGGAGCCACGGATCTGGTGCTGGGGAGTTTCGCCACGGTCTATCTCGCGCCCCACAACTACCACCGCGTTCATATGCCGTTAGCGGGCACGCTCAAGCGCACCCGTTATGTGCCCGGGAGGCGATTCAGCGTCAACGGCCAGACCGTGCGCGGGATTCCTCGACTGTTCTGCCGCAACGAGCGCGTCGTCTGCTGGTTCGACACCGTGATCGGACCCATGGTCCTGGTCCTCGTGGGCGCGCTCAACGTCTCCAGTATCAGCACCCGGTGGCTCGGAGAGATCCCGAGCGGCAGGCAGCGAGTGTGGCAGGACGGCGGACCGCCGCAACGTCGCTACGGCCGGGGAGATGAGATCGCCCGCTTCAACCTCGGCTCGACGGTCATCGTCCTGCTCCCGCCCGCCGCGTTGATCTGGGACGAGACACTGACACCCGACGGGCCGCTGCAGATGGGGCAGCCGCTCGGCCGAACCCGCGCATCCGGAGCAGGAGTCTGAGTTGAGCCCGGTATCGTGGCGACCCACCGCCTCGCTCGAAACGCTAAGGCTGCGTGCCGAGCTGCTGGCAGAGATCCGCCGATTCTGCGCGGATCGAGGTCTGCTCGAAGTCGAGACCCCGGCGCTGTCGGCGGCGGGCGCGCCCGATCCGGCCCTCGAGCACATGACGGTCCAGGCCGCCGGCCTCGGAGCCGAGCCCTGCTATCTGCACACCTCGCCCGAAGTCGCAATGAAGCGGCTCCTTGCCGCCGACGCAGGTGACATCTACCAGATTTGTCGAGTCTTTCGAGACGGCGAGCTCGGCCGCTGGCATGAACCCGAGTTCACGCTGTTCGAATGGTACCGGGTCGGCTGGGACGAGGAGCAGCTAATGGGCGAGGTGGAGTCGCTGCTCGTTACGCTACTGAAGCCGCATCGACGACTGGCACCTGCCGTCCGCATGAGCTACCAGGACGCCTTCCGTGACTTCCTGAATGTGGATCCGTTCGCCGATGGCCCGGAGCTTCGAGACGCGTTGTCGCGTGAGTCGATCGACATTCCTGCCGACACGGCCGGCGACGGCCTGCTCGACCTCGCGCTGAGCCAGGCCATCGTCCCGCGTCTCGACCCACACGCGATCTCCTTTATTCATGACTTTCCGGCCAGCCAGGCGGCGTTGGCCAGGATCAAGCCTCAGGAGCCGCCGGTTGCGGCTCGCTTCGAGGCATTCAGCGGCGGCATCGAGCTCGCCAATGGCTTCGGCGAGCTCACCGACGTCGCCGAACACAGGAAACGTTTCGACGAAGCGCTCGCGCTGCGGCATCGCGGCGGCCGGCATGGCCCACCACCAGACGAGCGTTTCCTCGAAGCATTGCGCCACGGCCTGCCGCCCTGCGCGGGCGTGGCCGTCGGCGTGGACAGAGTCGTCGCTCTAGCGGCAGGACTGACCGGCGTCGCCGCGACCATGAGCTTCGCCCACGGCACCGACAGCGAGCCTAATTGACGGCGGGCCCGGCGTTTTACTCTCAGGACTTGGCCCGGGAGACATACTCGCCGGTACGCGTATCGACCTTAACGACCTCGCCTTGCTCGACGAACAACGGCACACGCACGATCGCGCCGGTCGCGAGCGTCGCGGGTTTCACGCCACCCTGAGCCGTATCCCCCCGCACGCCGGGATCGGTCTCCGTGATGGTGAGCTCGACGAAGTTCGGCGCTGTGACCAGCAAGGGCACGCCGTTCCACAGCGTCACGGTGCAGACATCCTCTTCCTTGAGCCATTGCTTCACGTCCGCCACGGCTTTCCCATCTGCCGGGAGCTGTTCGTATGTGTCGGCGAACATGAAATACCAGAACTCACCGTCGGTATACAGATACTGCATATCCCGCTCCACGACATCAGCGGCTTCGACGGACTCACCGGACTTAAAGGTCTTCTCAACGACGCGGCCTGTCTTCAGGTTTCGAATTTTCACGCGATTGAACGCCTGGCCTTTACCGGGCTTGACGAACTCATTCTCCAGGATCGCACACGGATCTCCGTCCATAATGATCTTCAATCCACCACGGAATTCATTGGTGTTGTAACTCGCCATCGGTCTCTTGCTTTCTCCGTAGCCGGGAGCGACTTTCCAGTCGCGGTCTGCGCCATAAACCGAGCGATAATACCGCCAAGCATTGCGGAAACGAACTGATAATTATGAGCACGCCCAGCATCGACTCGATACTTCCCGAAGCCCCGAGATCGCCGCGCTGGCAGCATTCGCTGCGCGACGCGGTCAGGGATGTGCATGAGCTCCTCGAAATTCTCGAGCTGGACCCGCTCGATGCAGACTGGTTGCAGCCCGGCACGGACGAGTTCCCGGTGCTGATACCGAGAAGCTTCATTTCGCGCATGCGCAAAGGCGACCCGACCGATCCGTTACTCCGCCAGGTGCTGCCTGCCGGGGACGAGCGCGCGGAGCACGAGGGGTTCACGAAAGACCCACTGCTGGAAATCCCTCTGGCGCAAGCCGGCGTCATCGAGAAGTATCCGTCACGGGCACTGCTCGTCACGACCTCGGCGTGCCCCGTGCACTGTCGTTATTGCTTCCGGCGTCACTTTCCCTATGAGACACAACTGGCGTCCCGGAACGACTGGGCCGACGCGTTGACCGCGCTCAAGCGCAGTGCCGGTATTCGCGAAGTCATCCTATCCGGCGGCGATCCATTGAGTCTCTCGAACCGTCGTCTGCGGCAACTCGTCTCGGAGCTCGAGACCGTCGGGTCGATCACGACGGTCCGCATCCATAGCCGATTCCCGATCGTTCTACCGGAGAGAGTCGACCGGGAGCTGCTTGCGCTACTGCGCCAGACACGGCTCAGAACCGTTCTCGTCGTCCATTGCAATCACGCGAATGAGATCGATGAGTCTGTCAGCAGTGCGCTGCGGCAGATTAGTGCCACCGGTACGACATTGTTGAATCAGTCGGTACTGCTACGTGGCATCAATGACGACGTAGACTGCCTGGAGTCGCTAAGCTACCGGCTGTTCGAGTGCGGCGTCCTGCCTTATTACCTGCACGGGCTCGACCGCGTGGCGGGGGCGGCTCACTACCAGGTAGAGGACACCACGGCGTTACAACTCATCGCCGATCTACGAACGCGGGTCCCAGGCTATCTCGTGCCCCAACTCGTTCGGGAGATTCCCGGTGAATTAAGTAAAACACCGCTTCCTGCAAGCGATCCGCCGCAAAAGTCATCTGTGACCCCTGCCCGTTCGTGAACATATCCGAGTGCTAGAATTCGCTACCGTTCGCCCCTCTAGCGCTGATATCGCTGCAAGGACTTCACAACGAATGAGTCAGGCGCATGTACCTTTAGTGGTGCTAACAAACCGCGAAGAGAACGTCGAATTTATAAATCGAGCGCTCCGCGATGTTGGGCATGCGGTCCGGTGCCACTGGATCGATAGTATCGATCGCGTGGCCGACGCGTTGGAGGAGTATTCCCCCGAATTACTGTGGCTGTTTAACGACGGTAACCCAAACGCGATCAAGCGAGTTGCTCAGTGTCGCAAGAAAGTCGCGCCGATGGTGCCTCTCCTAGTGGTCAGCGAAAACGTCGATGAAGCAGCTATTGCCGACGCCATGCAGGCCGGCGCTCAGGATCTCGTCTCGGTCCATCAGCTGGAGCGCTTGCGCTCCGTCGCGGAACGGGAACTGCGCGCCTTCCAGCTGGAACGGGCATTGAATAAGGCCGTCCTCTCGGCGGCGCAGGATCGCAAGCAACTGTCCGCGTTGAAGGCTGGGGCGGAGGATGCCATCGCCTGTGCGCTGGAAGGGATTCTCGTGGAAGTGAATCTAGCGTGGGCGAAATTGTTCGGCTACGACGACGGCAAAGCGATGCACGGGCTGCCGATCATGGATTTCTTCGAGCTCCGCAGCCAGGCCGCGCTGAAGGGTGGGCTCATCGCGTGCACGAAGGAGCAGTGGGATTCCAAACCGCTCAGAGTGACCGCCCTCACCAAAGACGGCTCGGCCGTTCCGCTGGACGTGCGGATTGTAGGGTCCGTCTTCGAAGGCGAGACAGCCGTAACACTGACTGTGCCCCACGCCAAACCTCAACCCGCCGCCCCCCAGCAGCTAGTGGAGCAAACAGTGCATCGGGATCCGATGACGGGGCTTTATCACCGCCGGCACTTCATCGACATGCTGACGAAACGTCTCGCGTCAAGCCCCCCCGGTGGCGTCCGGATTCTCGCCTATTTGCGTCCTGACGGTTTCGGTGGAATCAAGGATGACATCGGCCCGTTCGCCAGCGAGGAAGTCCTCGTGCAGCTGGCCGACGTCATTCGTCGCCTGACCCAAGCCAATGACCTGTACGGACGCTTTAGCGGCGTCGTCTTTACCGTGCTACTGGAACGCGGGACGCTGCGGGATGCCGAGGCGTGGGCGGAGAACGCCGTTGCGACGATCTCGGACCACCTTTTCGAGGTTGCCGGGAAGACGGTCTCTGTCACGTGCACGGTTGGACTGAGTGTCGTGTCAGGCGGCACCGACAAGGTTGAGTCCGTGCTTATCGAAGCGGAAGCGGCCAACAACCGTGGCCGGGCACGTGGCGGCAACCAGGTGGTACTGGCTGAAATCTCCGACGACACTACCCGCATCAGACGCTATGACAACGTCTGGGTGGAGAAGATCAAGTCCGCGCTGTTGAATAATCGCCTCCGGCTCAGGCACCTGCCGATTGTCAGTCTCAGCGGCGAGCAAGGAGTCCGGTTCGATACCGTCCTCCGCATGCTCGATGAAAACGGCGAGGACGTTCCGGCCACGGAGTTCATGCCGGTCGCCGGGCGACACGAGATGCTCAGGACCCTCGATCGTTGGGTAATCGGCGCTTCAATCACGTTCTCGCGTGAACACGAACCCGACCAGCTCTTCGTCAAGCTGTCTGGCAATTCCGTGACCGACCAGACTCTGCTGAAGTGGCTCCAGAATGAAGTCGAAGGGAATGACATCGACACGAGCAGCATCTGTTTCCAGGTCAGCGCGGAAGAGATAACCCTTCATCTCAAGCAAGCCAAGCTTCTCGCGGAAGGACTCCTATCTCTGGGTTTCTCCTTCGCGGTGGAACATTTCGGCGTTGGCCGCAACCCGATGAGGATACTCAGCAGTATTCCGATGCAATATCTTAAGATCGACGGCTCCCTGATGCAGGGCATCTCGGACAATCGGAAGCATCAGGAAATCGTGCAGAAGTACATTGACGAGGCTCGCCAGAAGGGCATCGCGACGATTGCAGAGCGCGTCGAAGACGCCAATACCATGGCCGTCCTGTTCCAGCTCGGGGTGAGCTATATGCAGGGCTATTACGTGCAGGAAGCCGAAGTGATCCTGGAAGAGGCCGAGGTTCCGACCGAACCAACTTTCGAATGGAGCCCCGACAAGCAGAACACCGGCTAACGAACGGACCGTTAGCCTTGATCCGGGAGTAGCCGGTCCACCTTACGCCATCCGCGCGGCAGGGCGCTGCCCCGCTTGCCTCGACTCGCGAGATAGTGTTCGAGGTCCTTCGGCTTCAAGGTCATTTGACGCCCTCCCGAGATGATCTTAAGCGCCTGACCCTGCCCCAGCACGCAGATCGCCGCCATCTCGACTTCTGCCTTTTTGGGCATGCCCTGAATCTTATTGCCCTTGCCGCGCGCAAGCTCCGGCAACTCTGTGACATCGAACAACAGTAGCCGCCCGTCGGTCGATACGGCGGCCAACAGGCTGCCCGCTTCCCCGACCGCGGCGGCCGGTATCACGGACGCACCCTTGGGAACCGTGAGCGCGGCCTTGCCCGCCTTGTTGCGTGAGTGGAGGTCTGCAAGCGTCACCACGAAGCCATATCCCGCGGATGAGGCCAGCGCCCACTTGTCCTCCCCGGCGCCCAGCAGCACGGCGCAGAACGAAGAGCCGTCGGGGGGCTTGAGCCGGCCCGAGAGCGGTTCACCCTGGCCACGCGCCGACGGCAGCGTATGGGCAGCCAGGCTGTAGGCGCGACCGGTACTGTCCATAAAGACTGCCAGTTGGTTACTGCGCCCCATCGCCGCCGCCAGAAACTGATCTCCGGATCGGTAGCTAAGCGTCTCCGCGTCGACCTCATGTCCCTTGGCCGCCCGAGCCCAGCCGCGTTCCGACAGAACCACGGTGACAGGATCGCTGACGATAAGCTCCGACTCGTCCATCGCCTGTGCCGCACCGCGCTCGACGAGGGCCGTGCGACGCTCATCGCCATGAATCTCGGCGAGTTCCAGCAATTCCCCCTTGATGAGCTTGGTGAGCTGCACTTTGGATCGGAGCGTGCGCTCCAAATCGACTCTCTCTTCAGCGAGTTCTCCCTGCTCTCCCTGAATCCGAACCTCTTCCAGGCGTGCCAGATGGCGCAACTTCAACTCCAGTATCGCTTCCGCCTGTGTGTCGCTGAGCTTGAATCGTTTCATGAGGACCGGTTTCGGGTCGTCCTCTTTGCGAATGATCTTCACCACGGCATCGACGTTGAGATAAGCGATTAACAGGCCATCCAGGATATGCAAGCGGGTCGTGACCTGATCCAGGCGGAACTTGAGCCGGCGCTTGACGGTATCCAACCGAAACTTAAGCCACTCTCCGAGCAACGACTTCAGTCCGTGGACCGCCGGCCGGCCGTCGAGTCCGATCACGTTCATATTGACCCTGACCGTGCGCTCCAGGTCCGTGGTCGCGAAGAGATGGCCCATGGTGGCGTCGATGTCCACGCGAGTGGAACGCGGTGTCAGCACGAGGCGCGTGGGACTCTCATGATCCGATTCGTCCCGCAAGTCTTCGAGCATCGGCAGTTTCTTGGCACGCATCTGCGTTGCGATCTGCTCGAGCACTTTCGCGCCGGACGCCTGATGTGGTAACTCCGTGATCACGACCTCGCCGCCTTGGATCTCGTACCGTGCGCGCAGGCGCATCGTCCCCGAGCCGGTCTTGTAGATCTGCGAGATCTCCTTTTGCGAAGAGATCAACTCACCGCCGGCCGGAAAGTCGGGGCCCTTGATGTACTTGGTGAGCTGGCTCAGGGTCGTCTTGGGCTCATCCAGCAGGCGAATAAGCGCCTTAATGACTTCCTTCGCATTGTGGGGCGGCACATCCGTGGACATGCCGACGGCGATGCCACTGGTGCCGTTCAACAGGAGATTCGGCAGCTGCGCGGGCAGGACTGCCGGTTCCTTAAGTGTCCCGTCGAAGTTCGGCAGCCACTCGACCGTGCCCTGGCCGAGCTCGGCCAGCAGGATCTGTGCGTAGCGAGTCAGTCGGGCTTCGGTATATCGCATGGCGGCAAAGGACTTGGGGTCGTCTTGAGATCCCCAGTTGCCATGGCCGTCGACGATCGGATACCGGTAAGAAAACGGTTGGGCCATATGCACCATGGCCTCGTAGCAAGCCGAGTCGCCGTGCGGATGAAACTTACCGATGACGTCGCCGATTGCCCGAGCCGATTTCTTCGGCTTGGCCGTGGCGGACATCCCGAGCTCGCTCATCGCGTAGACGATTCGCCGCTGTACCGGCTTCAGGCCGTCGCCGATGAACGGCAGCGCCCGGTCCAGAATGACGTACATGGAGTAATCCAGGTAGGCCTTCTCCGTGAAAGAGGCCAGCGGGACGCGCTCGATCCCTTCAAAATTGAGTTCCTGATCTCTCATGCGTCTATCTCGTCAATTAACGTCGGCGAGATTGCCGTTCTCCTGGATCCATGCCCTGCGGTCGGACGCCCGCTTCTTCGCCAGCAGCATATCCAGCATCTGGTCGGCTTTATCTTTGCTGCTGACGGTCAGCTGGATCAGGCGCCGGGTCTCCTGGGCCATCGTGGTCTCACGAAGTTGAGCCGGGTTCATTTCGCCCAGTCCTTTGAACCGCGTCACCATCACCTTGCCCTTTTTCTTCTCCGCTTCGACTCGATCCAGGATCATGTCCCGTTCCGCATCATCCAAAGCGTAGAAAACTTCCTTACCCACGTCGACGCGATAGAGCGGCGGCATCGCCACGAATATATGCCCCGCCAGCACGAGCGGCCGGAAGTGCCGCAGGAACAGCGCGCAGAGCAAAGTTGCGATATGCAACCCGTCCGAGTCTGCATCCGCGAGGATGCAGATCTTGTGATAACGCAAGTCGTCCAGCTTGTTCGAGCCCGGATCGACTCCTAATGCGACGCTGATGTCATGAACCTCCTGAGAAGCCAGGAGCTCGCTTTGATCGACTTCCCAGGTATTGAGGATCTTGCCTCTGAGTGGCATGACGGCCTGATTCTCCCGGGTCCGTGCCTGCTTTGCCGAACCGCCGGCGGAGTCGCCTTCCACGAGGAACAGCTCCGCCAGATTCGGTTCCTGGTTGGTGCAGTCGGCCAGCTTGCCGGGCAGGGCCGGGCCGGCAACGACCCGCTTGCGGACGATCTTCTTCGCCTCCTTGAGGCGCTTCTGCGCGTTGCCAATCGCCTGCTGAGCGATCTCGTCACCCGACTCAGGATGCTGATTCAGCCACAGCGCGAACATGTCTTTGACAACTCCGCTGACGAAGCTTGCGCATTCGCGCGAACCCAGCCGCTCCTTCGTCTGGCCGGAGAACTGAGGATCCTCCATTTTCACCGACAGGATGTACGCAACGCCCTCCCAAACGTCCTCCGGCGCGAGCTTGAGCCCCCGAGGCAAGAGATTTCGGAACTCGCAGAACTCGCGTAGCGCCTCGGTGATACCCGCGCGAAGCCCGTTGACATGCGTACCTCCCTGGGTAGTGGGTATCAGATTCACGTAGCTCTCGCCCACGGGGGCGACCTCATCGGTCCGCCAGACGATCGCCCATTCCACGGCTTCTCTCTTGGCGGTGAGTGTCCCGGTAAACGGTTCCTCGGGCAGCCACTCGGACTTCTTGCCGAGCGCCTCCTTCAGGTATTCCTCCAGACCACCCGTGTACTGCCAGCGTACCTTCTCTTTCGGCTTCTCGACCTCCAGGCGGACGTCGAGACCGGGGCACAGCACGGCTTTCGCCCGTAAGATGTGCTTGAGGCGCGGAATGGAGAAAACCGCACTGTCGAAGTACTCGGGGTCCGGCCAAAACCGCAGCGTCGTCCCCGTGTTCCCCTTGCCGACCTTGCCGACGACCTTGAGCTTGCCACGGCGTTTGCCGTTGACGAAGCTCATGTTGTACTCCTTGCCATCGCGCCGTATCCACACCTCCAGTTTCTTCGACAACGCGTTGACGACGGAGACGCCGACGCCGTGCAATCCACCGGAGAACCGATATTGCTCGTTCGAGAACTTGCCGCCGGCATGCAGCTTCGTGAGGATCAGCTCGACCCCGGGCATCTTCTCCTTCGGGTGGATGTCAACCGGCATCCCACGCCCGTCATCGGCGACCTCCAATGAGCCGTCTTTGTAGACCTTGACGTCGAGGCGTTTCGCATGGCCCTCGATCGCCTCATCGATACCGTTGTCGATGACTTCATGGGCTAAGTGATTGGGCCGGACGGTATCGGTAAACATGCCCGGGCGCCTACGGACGGGCTCCAGACCGCTCAAGACTTCAATGTCGGCAGCGCGATAGCTTTTCGTCATGTACCCTTCCCTGTCCTCAGCCGTCTGTCGGGCCCAGGCGGAATCTACTGCGGCAGCGGGAATTCGGTCCAGACTTTCCGCTCATTTTCGTTAAATAGGTTCACTTTTCGCCTCATAATGAGCGAAATGCCGGGCACGATTCCCCACTCGCCTCGCGACGTTCCCCTACGTCCGACAGACTGCTAGCCCGGCCGCATGCCTTGGCTAGAGTGGAGCCGGTCGATTGTAACGCCTGTTGCGGATGCTAATCGAGGTCGGCCGTAAGAAAATCCCGCACAGCCGCCGGAACGGCCGCGACGGAGTAGCGGTAGTTCGGATGATCGATTCCGAATCCAAGCGCGGCCCCGCTTTTTAACGCCTCGCACATCGGTCG
>JAZFYK010000129.1:0-7011 GCA_036443505.1 Gammaproteobacteria bacterium
TCGCCTCCGTGCTTCTCAGACATCACCTTCGTCAGCGCCGCCGTCAGCGTCGTCTTGCCATGGTCCACGTGACCTATCGTCCCCACGTTGACATGCGGCTTCGTTCGCTCAAATTTTTCTTTGGCCACGATCTATTTCCTCTAGGTTCTATTCTTGATTATGGGCTCAGCAACGCTGGCGGGCACCTGGGAGTACTGACCGAACTCCATTGTATACGTCGCGCGGCCTTGACTCATCGAACGTAGATCTGTCGCGTAGTCGAACATCTCGGCCAATGGCACCTCGGCACGGATAATCTTTCCTGCCGGCGCATCCTCGAGGCCCTGGAGCACGCCCCGACGCCGGCTCAGGTCGCCATTGACATCGCCCATATAGTCTTCCGGTGTAACGACTTCGACCTTCATCGTCGGTTCCAGGAGGACCGGATTGGCTTTCGCCGCGCCGTCCTTGAAGGCCATGGAACCCGCAATCTTGAACGCGACTTCGCTGGAATCCACATCGTGGTAGGAGCCATCATATAACGTGACTCTGCAATCCAGGACGGGATAGCCCGCGATGACGCCGTTTCCCATCTGCTCCTGGATACCCTTGTTTACAGCCGATATGTACTCCCTCGGCACGGCGCCGCCTACGATCGCGTTGACGAACTCATAACCTGAACCCGGCGGCAGAGGCTCGATTCGAAGATAGACATGCCCGTACTGTCCGCGACCGCCGGTCTGTCGAACAAATTTTCCTTCCTGTTCGACCCGGGTACGTATCGTCTCTCGATACGCTACTTGAGGCTTGCCGACGTTGGCCTCGACGTTGAACTCGCGCTGCATCCGATCGACGATGATTTCCAGATGAAGCTCGCCCATACCGGAGATAATAGTCTGCGCGGATTCCTCGTCCGTGTGCACACGAAACGACGGATCCTCCTTGGCGAGCTTATGCAGTGCCATACCCATCCGTTCCTGATCTGCCTTCGTCTTCGGCTCGACTGCGACAGAGATAACCGGTTCCGGGAACTCCATGCGTTCCAACCGGATGGGCTCCTTAGGATCGGTGAGGCTGTCACCCGTCATGACATCCTTTAGACCCACGGCCGCCGCAATGTCGCCGGCGCGGACTTCCTTCAACTCCTCGCGTTCGTTAGAGTGCATCTGCAATATTCGGCCTATCCGCTCGCGTTTTCGTTTGACCGGGTTATAAACCGTATCTCCGGACTTCAAGACTCCGGAATACACGCGGAAGAATGTCAAGTTCCCGACAAAAGGATCCGTCGCAATCTTGAACGCGAGCGCTGCGAAAGGCGCATCGTCGGAGGAAGGTCGCTCGGCCTCCGAGTCATCCTCCAGAACACCCCTTATCGGTGGACGATCCTCCGGCGAAGGCAGGTAGTCGATGACGGCGTCCAAGACAGCCTGAACGCCCTTGTTCTTGAAAGCTGAGCCACATAGTACCGGCGTGACGTCTCCGGCGACGCACCGCAATCGCAGACCGCGCTTTATCTGCTCGTCATTAAGCGTCCCCTTCTCAATATATTGCTCAAGGAGTTGATCTTCACCTTCCGCGGCGGCCTCGATGAGTTTCTCCCGCCACTCGGTTGCCAGCGCGACGAGATTCTCCGGAATCTCCCCCTCCTCAAATCGAGTGCCCTGAGTCGAATCGTCCCAGGTGATGGCTTTCATCTTCACGAGATCGACGACGCCTTGAAAGTCGCCCTCGGCACCTATGGGGATCTGTATCAAAACCGGTGTCCCTTTCAAGCGCTCCTCAATCTGCGACACGACACGAAAATAGTCGGCGCCGGCCCGATCCATCTTGTTGATGAACGCCATACGCGGTACGCCGTACTTGTTGGCCTGACGCCAGACCGTCTCCGATTGCGGCTCTACGCCGCCGACCGAGCAGAATACCGCGAGCGCGCCATCCAGCACTCGGAGGCTGCGTTCCACCTCAATCGTAAAATCGACGTGACCCGGTGTGTCGATGATATTGATGCGATGCTCGGGCAGGCTTTGGTCCATCCCCGTCCAGAAACAGGTGGTCGCCGCAGAGGTAATGGTGATTCCGCGCTCCTGCTCCTGTTCCATCCAGTCCATGACGGCAGCGCCATCGTGCACCTCGCCCATCTTGTGAGAGACGCCCGTATAGAAAAGGATTCGTTCAGTCGTCGTTGTCTTGCCGGCATCGATGTGAGCCATGATGCCGATATTGCGATAACGCTCGATAGGGGTCTGCCGTGCCACGTCCTTGCCTCAAATCCATTGATTACCACCGGTAGTGGGCGAAGGCCTTGTTGGCCTCGGCCATCCGGTGGGTATCCTCTCGTTTCTTAACTGCAGACCCTCTATTGTCGGCTGCATCCATGAGTTCGTGCGCTAGACGCAGCGCCATCGTCTTTTCGGACCGCTTTCGCGCCGCGTCGATCGCCCAGCGCATCGCCAGGGTTTCTCTTCGTGTCGCCCGAACCTCTATAGGGACCTGATAGGTCGCACCACCTACGCGTCTGGATTTCACTTCGACCGAAGGCTTGATGTTGTCCAACGCCTGGCCCAGTATTTCAAGCGCCTTCTCCGCGTCCTGCCCGGAGCGATCGGCGATTCTCTCGAGCGCGCGATAAACGATCTGCTCTGCGACCGACTTCTTGCCGCTTAGCATGATCATGTTGATGAACTTCGCAAGCCGCTGATTGCCGAATTTGGGATCTGGCAACACGGTGCGGCGCGGCGCTCGGTTTCGTCTCGACATTGATCAGCCCTTCGGACGCTTAGTTCCGTATTTGGATCGACTCTGACGGCGATCACCTACACCGGCGCAATCCAAGGTCCCCCGTACGACGTGATAACGCACGCCCGGCAGATCCTTCACGCGACCGCCACGAATCAGGACGATCGAGTGCTCCTGGAGATTGTGTCCCTCACCGCCGATATAGCTCGTAACCTCGAAGCCGTTCGTCAACCGGACTCGGGCCACCTTGCGCATCGCCGAGTTGGGCTTTTTCGGCGTGGTAGTGTAGACGCGCGTACAGACGCCACGTTTCTGTGGCGAGGCCCCAAGCGCCGGAACGCTGCTCTTGGCTCTTTTCGTCGATCGCGGTTTGCGAACCAGCTGATTTGTCGTTGCCATCTCTTGCCTATAAATAAAGATCGGCCCGTTGCCGATTTTCGGCATCCGGGCCTCATTACGATTGCCTCCAGCAACCTGCTGTGAGGCTTCGAGTTTTTCTAGTCAGCGCCTCGCTGACCTTGGGCAGCAGGAAATTCTAGGGGCCGGTCTTGTAGACTGTCAACTAATACTTGTAGCCCCTGCCTCCTCGACCTCTGCTGAGGCGCCTGGAGCCTCTTCGGAAGGTTTCTCGTCCAGGCTTTCCACCACCTCCGCGCCTTCCGCGCCTTCCGCGCTTTCCGTGCTTTCCGTGCTTTCCGTGCTTTCCGTGCTCTCCGCGCTTTCCGTGCTCTCCGCGCTTTCCGCGCTTTCCGCGCTTTCCTTCAGAGAGGCCTCCAAGTCCTTGAGTTCCTGGGACAGGATGTCTTCCTGACTCTTGCGGCGCTCCTCATGATGGGCGAAGCCCGTGCCGGCCGGAATCAGCCTGCCGACGATCACATTCTCCTTCAGGCCCCGGAGCTCATCCCGCATGCCCCGAACCGCCGCTTCGGTCAGGACTCGGGTGGTCTCCTGGAAGGAAGCGGCCGAAATGAATGACTCCGTTGCCAGGGAGGCTTTGGTTATCCCCAGCAGGACCGGATCGAACTCGGCCGGCTGCCCTCCCTGAGCTTCCAGTTCCTCGTTGGTCTCGAGGACCCGGGCCCGATCGACCTGCTCGCCCCGGAGAAAATGCGTGTCGCCTGGGACCGTGATCTCTGCCTTGCGCAACATCTGCCGAATAATGACCTCGATGTGCTTGTCATTGATCTTCACTCCCTGCAGTCGGTAGACGTCCTGGATCTCACGTATGAGGTAGTCCGCCAGCCGTTCTACGCCCTGCAGGCGCAGGATGTCGTGGGGATGCGGCTCGCCATCGGCAATGATCTCGCCACGAATGACCGTCTCGCCCTCGAAGACGTTGAGGTGCCGCCACTTCGGAATCAGTTCCTCATGCCGCTCGCCGTCTTCATCCATGATGACCAGCCTGCGCTTGCCTTTGGTCTCCTTGCCGAAGCTCACAGTACCGGTATGCTCTGCGAGAATCGCCGGTTCCTTGGGCCGGCGGGCCTCAAAGAGGTCCGCTACCCGAGGCAGACCGCCGGTGATGTCGCGAGTCTTCGTGGTCTCCTGAGGCAGGCGCGCCAGCACATCCCCAACGACAACGCGAGAACCGTTCTTCATGCTCAGCACCGCACCTGACGGCAACGCGTAGATCGCCGGAATATCCGTGTTCGGGAAGCAGATCGGCTCACCCTTGTCGTCGACGAGTTTCGCCGTCGGCCGATAGTCGGTCCCCGCACCGCGCTGAGCCGGGTCCAGCACCACGGTGCTGGTCAGTCCGGTGATATCGTCTACCTGCGTGGTGACGGTTATATCGTCGATGAAATCCTCGAATTCGATTCGGCCGCTGACCTCCGTCACGACCGGATGGGTATGTGGATCCCATCTCGCGACGAGCTGGCCCGGTTCCACGGTGTCGCCATCCTGTATGTTGAGAATCGCGCCATAAGGTACTTTGTAGCGCTCGCGCTCGCGGCCGAATTGATCGATCACGGAGAGTTCACAGGACCGGGACGTCGCAACCAGATGCCCTTTCTCCTCGTGCTGCACGGCCTTCATGTTGTGCATCCGGATTGTACCGGCACTCTTGACCTCGACGCTGTTGACGGCAGCGGAGCGAGACGCCGCGCCGCCAATATGGAACGTGCGCATGGTCAACTGAGTGCCGGGTTCGCCGATGGACTGTGCGGCGATGACGCCAACGGACTCACCCTTATCGACAGGGCGCCCCCTGCCGAGGTCGCGCCCGTAGCACTGGGCGCATACGCCATAACGCATCTGACAGGTGATGGGCGAGCGCACGAGCAGTTGATCGACGGAGGACGCCTCAAGCAGCTCAACCGCAGCCTCGTCCAGTAGCGTACCGGCCTCCAGGACCACGGTCTCGGACCCGGGCGCGAGGACGTCGACTGCGGCGACGCGGCCTAGGACACGCTCTCGCAGCGGTTCGACGATGTCGCCACCCTCAACCAGAGGCGTCATCATCAACCCAGTATCGGTGCCGCAGTCCGGCCCCGTAACGACGAGATCCTGGGCGACGTCCACGAGGCGACGTGTCAGGTAACCCGAGTTGGCAGTTTTCAACGCCGTGTCGGCCAGTCCCTTACGCGCGCCGTGCGTCGAGATGAAGTATTGCAGTACGTCCAGCCCTTCCCGGAAATTCGCTGTAATCGGTGTTTCAATGATGGAGCCATCCGGCTTGGCCATCAGGCCACGCATGCCGGCTAACTGCCGGATCTGAGCAGCTGAGCCCCTCGCGCCCGAATCGGCCATCATGTAAATGGAATTGAAAGATTCCTGCTGAACCGCCTCGCCCGCGGCGTCTGCCACGGTCTCCACGCCCAACTTCTCCATCATCGCCTTCGCGACCTGGTCATTAGTCCTCGACCAGATATCCACGACCTTGTTGTAGCGCTCGCCGTCGGTGACTAAGCCAGAGGCATATTGATCCTGGATGTCTTTAACTTCCTGCTCGGCTATGTGCAGAATTTCGGGCTTCTCCTCCGGAACGACCATATCGTTGACACCGAACGAGACTCCGGCTTGCGTCGCGTAGTCAAAGCCCGTGTACATGAGCTGATCCGCGAAGACGACCGTCTCCTTGATCCCAAGCTGGCGATAACACGCGTTGATGGCCCGAGAGATTGCCCGTTTGTTCATCGGCTGATTGATGAGATCGAAATTCAATCCGGTTGGCATGATCTCCGAGAGCAGCGCTCGGCCAACGGTCGTCTCGACGAGCCTGGATCGTGTGCCCGAATCATCTTCTTCCGGCTCTGCGACTGCCTCCACCCGAACCTTGACACGCGCGTGCAACTCGACATTTCGACTCTCATAAGCCCGGTGAACCTCGTCGACGTCTGCGAAAACCATGCCCTCGCCCTTGGCATTGATCCGTTCACGGCTCATGTAATACAGGCCAAGGACCACGTCTTGAGAAGGGACGATAATGGGCTCGCCGTTCGCGGGTGACAGGATATTGTTAGTCGACATCATCAAGGCTCTCGCCTCGAGCTGTGCTTCCAGGGACAGCGGTACATGTACTGCCATCTGATCGCCATCGAAGTCGGCGTTGAATGCCGTGCATACGAGCGGATGAAGCTGAATGGCCTTGCCTTCAATCAATACCGGCTCGAAAGCCTGGATACCGAGCCGGTGCAGCGTCGGCGCCCGGTTCAGCATGACGGGATGCTCACGGATTACCTGCTCCAGGATATCCCAGACCTCGGGTCCCTCCCGTTCTACCAATCTCTTGGCCGCCTTGATCGTTGTCGCGTCGCCGCGTAGCTGAAGCTTCGAGAAGATAAACGGCTTGAACAGCTCCAACGCCAGCTTCTTGGGCAGCCCGCACTGATGCAATTTCAGCGTCGGACCGACAACGATCACCGAGCGACCCGAATAGTCGACGCGCTTGCCGAGCAGATTCTGCCGGAAACGCCCCTGCTTGCCCTTGATCATGTCAGCCAGGGACTTCAGCGGTCGCTTGTTGGTGCCTGTGATCGCCCTCCCACGGCGGCCGTTATCCAACAATGCGTCGACAGATTCCTGCAGCATTCGCTTTTCATTGCGCACGATGATGTCCGGCGCGTTGAGCTCCAACAGTCGCCTGAGACGGTTGTTCCGGTTGATGACCCGCCGATAGAGATCGTTCAAGTCGGATGTCGCGAAGCGGCCACCATCCAACGGCACCAGCGGCCTAAGATCCGGCGGGAGTACCGGCAGGACCGTCATGACCATCCAGCCGGGTTGATTCTTCGAGTCAAGAAATGACTCCAGGAGCTTGAGCCGTTTTGTGAACCGCTTGATCTTGGTCTCAGA
>JAZFYK010000130.1:0-18999 GCA_036443505.1 Gammaproteobacteria bacterium
AGTAGTACCACAGCGTACCGATGCGGGCGAAATAATGGACGTACAGCGCGGCCCACAGGCCGTGATTTCCGAATGGCAGCAGAACCCACCAGGCTGCGAGAAATATCGCCAACGATACGAGCATCGCATTACGCATATCTACGGTTCGCGTCGCGCCGATAAAAATTCCGTCGAGCTGGAATGCCCAGACGCCCAGCATGGGCGCGCCCGCGGCCCAGGGTAGGTAGACGCGCGCCGCTTCCCGTGCTTCGGCGTCCACCATGAGAATGTCGATAAACATCGCGCCGAATGTAACAAACGCGACTGAGATCAGGACTGCGGCACCGGCGGCCCACATAGTTGTCATTTTCGCCGCGGCTGTTAGGCCTGCGCGATGAGCCGCACCCAAGGCACGACCAACGAGCGCCTCGGCCGCGAACGCCAGGCCGTCCAGGAAAAACGCGCCGACCGAAATGAAGTGCATGAGCACTGCGTTCGCGGCAAGAATGACATCACCCTGCTTCGCCCCCTGAGCCATGAACCAGACGAATACGGCTATCAAAGCGAGCGACCTGAGCATGATGTCGCCGTTGACGGCTAAGGTTCGCCTTAGGCGCGCAGTGTCGAACAGGCGAGCCATCGACCAATGCCCGCCAACGCCGTGCAGATGGCGCACCGCGATCACCAAGCCGATCGTCGCGGCAAGACATTCGGCGAGCAGCGTGCCCAGAGCGACGCCCTGGACGTCCCAACCGAAGCCAAGCACGAACAGCGTATCCAATGCCATGTTGGATAGATTCAGGATCAGCTGCAATACGAGGCCGATGTCGGTTCTACCGAGCCCGATGAACCACCCCAGTAACGCGTAGTTTGTCAACGTCGCCGGTGCCGCCCAGATCCGAATATCGAAATACTCACGCGCCAGCCCTTCGACTTCCGCGCTACCACTCAGCAGCGCGAAAGCGGTCTCTCGGATCGGCCACTGCAGCAGAACCAG
Organism: Gammaproteobacteria bacterium; assembly: GCA_036443505.1. Taxonomy (GTDB): domain Bacteria; phylum Pseudomonadota; class Gammaproteobacteria; order Steroidobacterales; family Rariloculaceae; genus SMWC01. The sequence goes on from JAZFYK010000130.1 coordinate 977, forward strand.
AGCCGCGCCCGCCGCGACGGCAACCAACAACGCGCGACCGAGGCATGCCGAGATTTCATCAGTGTCCCGTGCTCCCAGCGCCTGAGCGGTCAGACCGGTCGTGCCCATGCGCAGAAAACCGAATGCCCAGAAGACGAACGTGAATACGAGTGAACCGACCGCGACGGCACCGATATAGACTGGGTCGGGAATCTGGCCAACGACTCCGGTATCGACGATGCCGATCAACGGCGTGGAGGCATTGGAGATCATGACCGGCACAGCGACCGATAGAATCTCCCGATGAGTTAAAGGCCGCCGGGAAATATCGGGGGTTGTCGATCCATCGATCATGGACTATACGGAGGCAAGTCGGGCGCACCGTCATTAAAAAAGGGACCGCAGCTTAACCCACGCCCCAGGCAGACAGATAGAGCCGCAAATGCGGCCGCGTCGAGCGGGCGAACCTGTACCGTGGAACTTCAGGAGAACTCAGGAGTGCGGTGAGACGAGGATCCCCAGATACGCCCAAGCCTAGCTCCGAAAAGACTTTTATTGTCAAGCCTAGCTCCGGGGAGACTTTTATTGTCTTGGACGCACCGGAAGTCTAGTAGCCTACGGCACTCCCAGCCTGATTTCCGGATACGCTTCTCATTATCGAGCGAAGGTGTTTAACATAGGCCAGTCGCTTCTCTGAATGCGGACATTCGTGCTGTGGCAAGCCCTCGGAAAACAACTCAGACTCTGCTGTTAGTCGCCCTCGGCTTCGGCCCCGTCCATCATGCGGTAGGACAGGCCCAAGTCGTCGGGTCGGGGCAATTGGCTCCGCCGAATGCCACCCCGATCGTTATCGCCCATCGAGGCGCGAGCGGCTACCTGCCGGAGCATACGCTGGCCGCCTATTCCACAGCCGTCCTGCAGGGTGCAGACTTTATCGAACTCGATCTGGTTAGCACCCGAGATGGCTACCTGATAGCACGACACGACAACGTGCTCGATCTCACCACGAACGTCGCTGAGATTCCCGAGTTTCAGGAACGACGGACTCGGAAAGTCGTGGACGGACGTGCTATCAGCGGTTGGTTCAGCGAAGACTTCACGCTCGAAGAGCTGCGTAACCTCCGCGCGATCGAACGCATTCCCTCGGTGCGCCCGGCCAACGCCCGTTTTGACGGCCAGTTCGGCGTGCCGACGCTCGGAGAGGCTATCGTGGTGATCCAAGCACTGGAGCTAATGCTCGCGAGGGATGTCGGGCTCTACATCGAGCTCAAGCATCCAACTTACTTCGACGAGATTGGGCTGGCGATGGAAGCAACATTGGCTCGCGAGCTGCGAGACAGCGGCTACCACGAGCCGCATCACAAGGCTTTTCTACAATCGTTCGAGATCGAGAGCCTACGCCGTCTGAACCGCGCCACGGATCTGCGGCTGGTGCAACTACTCAGTGGCTTCGGCCAGCCGTATGATCTGCAAGCCGCGGGAAGCTCACTGACCTACGCGGCCATGGCCACGGCGGACGGGCTGCGCGAGATCGCGACCTACGCCGACGGTGTCGGGCCCGAGAAACACCGTTTCCTCATACCCCTGGACCGCAGCGGCATTCTCGCAGTCGAGAATGCGACTGACTTCGTCGCACGCGCCCATGCCGCCGGCCTGGTAGTACACCCCTATACGTTCAGAGCGGAGAACCAGTTCCTGCCGGTAGATCTCAGGACATCGGCGGACGCCACGGAGCTCGGCGCGGCTGCTCAGGAGATCGCCGCGTTCCTGGCACTCGGTATCGACGGCTTTTTTACCGACCATACAGATATCGGCGTCGCGGCTAGGGATCGCCATATCGGCGTCGACTGACGGCCCTGGATCCGCCGAAGTGCGCGCTGGGTCTCAGTCCAATCACGCCCTATTGGCTACATTGCTCAGGGTATGAGCGAGAAACCCCCCGCAGCCGAATTCGAAATTCCCGTAAAGCCGTCGGTCGACCCGGGAGACGTTAAGCTCATCCCGCGCTACGACGATCAGATTAATCATCCGAACTGCCTCGTCGTTGCCCCCTTCCGGGACGCGCAGAACGGTCCCGTTATCATGGCCAACGTAGAGCACTATCTCGAAAACAAGGACGCCACGGGGTTTCCATGGAAGATCGTCCGGGTGATCGAGGCACCCCTAAGTCTCAAAGTCGCCGTCGACGTGGCACTGGAATACGCTAAGACCAACAACGTGCCGGTGATCCTCCTCAACCAGGACGGGTTCAGCACGGATGCCGAGAGGCGACAGACCGACACCAAAGTTCTCAAGATCTGAACCCCCAGCGCACGCCGAGGAAGCCGACGACCGCCATAGGGCTGATGACGCTGACCTCATTCCATGCACGACCCACGCTGCGTTCGCAGCTAGCATTCAACTCTCGACGCGGATAGTTTATGCTGAAAAGGCATCTACGCGTATAACTAAGGAGAACGGCGTGGCGAATCGCAGAGAGTTTTTGAGAGGTGCCGGCAACGCGGCTGCGGGACTGGTTGCGATGACTTATGGGCTCAACGTCGTCGCTCAACCGGCGCGCCGGGAGATCTCGATCGGCGGGCGGCGCGTCCGGACGGTCGACATTCATGCGCACTGCGTCGTACCGAAGGTTACCGATATTCTCAGCGGCACCGAGTTCGAAGAAGTCGGATTCCCGGCATGGCAGGCACTCGGGCCCGAACGCCTGGATGTCATGAACGAGCGAGGAATCGATTATCAGGCCCTCTCCATCAATCGTTATTGGTGGTACGCAGCCGACGAAGATCTAGCGAGCCGCATCGTCAGACTGCACGACGAAGCGCTGGGTGCCTGGGTGGACATGCATCCCGACCGGTTCGTGGCACTGTCGTCCGTCGCGCTGCAGCATCCGGAGCTCGCAGCCGCACAGTTGGAGTACGCGATGAACGAACTCGGTCATCGCGGTGCGTCGATCGGCGGCCACGTCCTCGGCGAACATGTCTCCGACCCTCGGTTCGACCCGTTCTGGGCCAAGGCGGAGGAACTCGGGGCGCCCATCTTCATGCATCCGAACGGCGCCCAGAACGCCATTCGCGAAGGTGGTCTCTCCGGACGTGGCGATCTCGGCAACATCATCGGTAATCCGTTGGAAACGACCATCTTCCTCTCGCATCTGATCTTTGAGGGTGTCCTGGATCGGTTCCCGGACCTTAGAGTCGTTGCGGCGCACGGCGGCGGCTTCATGCCATCCTACCTCGGACGGTCAGAAGTTGCGTGTCAAGTGCGGAATAATGCTGATTGCGCTAGCGAGAAAAATCCCAGCGACTATCTGCGTGAGCAGATACTCGTCGACACGATCGTTTTCGACGAGGAGGGACTGAGGCATCTCGTTGCCGAGATGGGCGCAAGCCAGATCGTCTACGGCACGGACGTGCCGTTCAACTGGCCCGACACGCTCGATGTCGTTCTGAACTCGTCGTCACTGAGCAACCGGGACAAGGCGGCCATCGTCGGCGGCAATTTGAGCCGCCTGTTGAAGATCAGCTAGGGACGCCGGCGCGCCAGCTCGACCATTTGTCGTCGCGCCCTATTCCGATATTCGCGTGCGGCGTCTACTGCAGCGTATTGAAAACGACTCGCCCGCCGACCATGGTCAGTAGCGGCTCGATATCGAAGATGTCATCTGCCGGGACGGTCATGTAGTCCCGATCGAGGACGACGAGATCGGCGAGCTTGCCGACCTCGAGGGAACCGATATCGTCTTCCTTGAACATCAGATAGGCGTTCGAGCGTGTGTGCGCGATCAGCGCTTCTTCGCGGGTAACCGGCTCGTCGATCACCTGGCTTCCGTTCAGCGACTTCCCGCTGACGGCCCAGCCTAGCGTGATGAACGGTTGATAGTGGGCGACGATCGTCGAGTCGGTACCGAGACCCCAGACGATACCGCTGTCCTGAATCTCCCGTAACGGCGGCTGCCGCTGTGGCTGACCGTACATGGCAACGCTGTGTATGGCGATAGTCAGACCCAGATCTCTCGCCCGCTCGATGGTCTCAGGCTGGATCGTGAAGACATGGGCCAGACTCCAGCGTAGAGGAGCCAGCGGGATGGTTTCGTTAAGCTCCGCTAACGGGCCGAGTAAATCCCGGACCGTGACATCGGCCATCGTGTGCTCGTGAATGTGAAATCCGCCTTCGGCCGCGGCCGTGGCGATCTTCATAAAGCCCGACACGATCTCTTCGGAATACGGTTCTGTCTTGTTCGGGTTATCGAAGAACGGTAAATAGACATGCTCGCCCAGGCCGAGCAGCCCATAATAATCGTTCGTGCTATTGGCCGTGCTCCGTCGGACGAGCTCGACTGCCGCATCCGCGCCCGCCTGGTCATAGGCTTGATATTTCAGTGTATGCCAGACCCTCAGGGGCAATGGCTCACGATCGTTCATCTCCTGGACCAGCGTGATATCGCCCTCTGGCGGACGACCGACATCGTACACGCTCGTGAGGCCGGCCCGATTCAGCTCGTGGATAAAATCGAACATGTTCTGCTCGAGTTGCGCGTCGGAGACCGTCGGCATCTGTTCATTGAGCAGGCCGTACGGCGGCTGCCCGGAGATCATTGTCGGCCGTCCGTGCCGTGCTCCCTCTTCCGGAGATACGCCGACGGCTTCCAAGGCCAGCGTGTTCGCATAGACCGTCTGATAGGTCACCTGAAGGAATAGCGGATTATTGGGCGCTACGTCATCCAGCTCCTCCAGCGTGAAGCCCCCTGGCTGGTCCGCAAATTGATTCTCTCGCCAACCGCCCTGCACCATGAGCCATGCACCCGGTTCAATACTCGCGGCCTTCTCGGCCATGACGGCCAGTGCGTCCTGCCGCGAGTTAATGCCGTCGATTCGCGCCTGCAAATTCCAGCGTTGGATCGCGCGAATAAAATGCATGTGATTGTCGATCAGACCCGGAATCACGGTGCGTCCCTGCAAGTCCAGTACTTCGGTCGAGTCGCCTACATACTCGGATAGCAGTTCATCACCACCGACCGCCACGATTCGATCCCCTTGGATCGCCAGCGCCTGCGCGACGGAGAACTCCTGGTCAACCGTCAGGATCTTGCCGTTCATGAGGACCCGATCGGCCGGGGTTGGACCACTGGGCTGACAGCCTGAGATCGACGCCAGTGTGAAGCCAGAAACGACGAGCAAACCGATCGGCGGGAGAGAGTTTCTCATTGTTATTCTCCGAGCTTGATTCGTGTTATCGGCCACCAAGTTAGCACCATCCACCGGGGCAGCGCCAGCAGAATACCGCCGAGCGCTAGCGTGCCAAGCACCTGGGAAAATGCCATGATGACCCGTCATGGCAGACCAGTCAGAAATCGATCGCCCGAAATCCCGGTCGGCACGACCCCTGCTCTCCCTGGTCCCATTCATCCGTCCCTATGTCGGCACGCTCACATTAGCCCTGATTGCACTCGTCACAGCGGCCGCAGCATTGCTCGCGTTTCCCATCGCCGTGCGCTACCTGATCGATGCAGGACTGGCGGCCGATGATGCCGCCACGATCGACCGCTACTTTCTATGGATGTTCGGCGCAGCACTCGTGTTCGGTCTATTCGCGGCACTGCGTTTCTATCTCATCATGTGGCTCGGTGAACGCGTGGTCGCAGATATTCGCGAGGCCGTATACCGTCATGTGATTCGAATGGACCCGGCATTCTTCGAGGTCACCCAGACTGGCGAAGTGCTGTCCCGCTTGACGACGGATACCACACTGATCCAATCGATCGCGGGCGTTGGGCTCTCCATCACGCTGCGCTCTGCGCTGACTCTGACCGGCGCCCTGATCATGCTCGGCGTCACGAGTCCGGCGCTGACCGGGATCATTCTCGTGCTGATTCCCCTCGTCATCGTCCCGATCATCCTGGTCGGGCGACGGGTCCGTAGACTGTCGCGCGCGACACAGGACCGCGTTGCGGACTCGAGCGGTCTCGCGGGCGAGACGTTGAATGCGATCCAGACGGTGCAAGCTTTCACGTTGGAGTCGCTCCAGAGCAAGCGCTTTGCCGATGCCGTGGACCTAACCTTCACGACCGGGATTCGGCGAATCCGAATCCGCGCCCTGCTGACCGCCATAGCGATCCTCACGATCTTCGGCGCGATCACGCTCGTTCTCTGGATCGGGGCGCAGGCGGTGCAAGCCGACGAGATGAGTGCCGGCGAGCTAAGCCAGTTTGTGATCTATGCCGTTTTTGTCGCGAGTTCCGCCGCGTCGCTCAGCGAGATGTGGGGCGAGGTACAGCGCGCGGCGGGTGCCACGGAACGCCTCATGGAACTCCTGAGCGCGGAGCCGAATATCGTCCCACCACTGAATCCCCTACCCTTCCCGGAGACGGGTAATGGCCGCATCGTATTTGAGGCCGTATCGTTCAGCTACCCGTCCCGGAAGGAGACTCGGGCCATCAGCGAGTTCAGCCTGGAGGTCGAACCCGGGGAGACGGTCGCGATCGTCGGCCCCTCCGGTGCGGGAAAGACGACGACGTTCCAACTCCTGTTGAGATTCTACGATCCCATCGCAGGGAGAATCCTTATCGACGGCGTGGATATCGCTCGCGTCGATCCCAAGATGCTAAGAGCCCGGATCGGGCTCGTTCCTCAGGATACGGTCCTGTTCGCCACATCGGCTCGGGAGAACATCCGCTATGGACGCCCCGAAGCGACTTCCGAGCAGATAAAGGGTGCGGCGCAGGCAGCCGCGGCGGACGGTTTTATTCGACAGCTCCCCGAGGGCTATGACACCTTCCTCGGGGAACGCGGCACACGGCTTTCCGGCGGTCAACGACAGCGCATCGCAATCGCGCGGGCGATCTTAAGGAATCCACCGATACTGCTGTTGGACGAAGCGACGAGTTCTCTGGATGCGGAGAGTGAGAGACTCGTGCAAGAGGCGCTCGCGCATCTGATGCAGGACCGCACGACGCTGATCATTGCCCATCGGCTCGCGACCGTACTCAAGGCCGACCGCATCGCTGTCATGGAGCACGGCCGGATCATCGACATTGGCACTCACGACGAATTGGTTCGGCGCGATCCACTGTACACGCGTTTAGCGGAGTTGCAGTTCGGCGAGACGAGAGACTCGGCACGCTCCCTTCAGGCGCCGGAGCAGGCCATTGCGAAATCGCTTTAAGTGCACTTCGTGAGCGGCCACCACGAACCGCCGTACGATAGCGTGCACCGCGAGCGTTGCTAGCATGCAATCCGCCACTCCGGTCATCAAAGATCTGGTCTTGATCGGTGGCGGTCACAGCCATATCTCAGTGTTGAAATCCTTCGGCATGCGGCCGATTCCGGGTGTGCGTCTGACGCTCATCAGCCGCGACACGTATACGCCGTATTCAGGCATGCTGCCCGGCCTGATCGCCGGGCAGTACACGGTCGATGAAGCCCATATCGATCTTGCACCGTTGACGCGCTTCGCCAACGCCCGTTTTCTTCGCGACTCGGTCAGCGGGGTCGATCCCGACGCGAACACCGTACTGCTGACTAATCGCCCTCCGATACGCTACGACGTACTCTCGATCAACAGCGGCTCGACGCCATCCACCGATGGGGTAGAGGGAGCAGCCGAGTTCGTCGTACCGGTCAAGCCGATTAGTCAGTTCTTGATGCACTGGCAGAACCTTCGAGAACGACTCGCGGCTCGTGCCGGGCCGGCGACCATCAGCCTGGTCGGCGGAGGTGCCGGGAGCGTCGAGCTGATACTCTCTATCCAGCACGCGCTCAGCGAGTCGCTGCCGCAGGGATCCGAGGGGAGACGCCTGAGCTTCGAGTTGCTCACGGCGGACGATGACATACTTGCGACGCACCCGCGGTCCGTTGCGCGGCGCTTCCGGCGCATACTTGGCGATCGTGGCGTCGAGATTCATACGGGCGCCCGGATAGTCGAGGTTCGGCGCGGACTCGTACGAGATGCCGGCGGACGTGAGTACAGCGCTGATGAGATTCTCTGGGTCACCCAAGCGGGTGCGCCCAAGTGGCTGGCGGAAGCCGGACTAACCGTCGACGAACGGGGTTTCCTGCTGATCGACGATGAGCTCCGCTCGGTATCCCATCCGAACATTTTCGGTGCCGGAGATGTCGCGACCATGCAGAATCATCGCCGCCCCAAGGCCGGTGTGTTTGCGGTGCGCCAGGGGCGTCCGCTCGTGCAAAACTTACGCGGGACCCTGCTGAAGCGATCGTTAAGGCCGTACAGACCCCAACGGCAGTTTTTGTCACTCATCAGTACTGGTGATAAGTATGCAGTGGCGTCGCGCGGTTTCTGGTCAGTCGAGGGGGCCTGGGTCTGGCGCTGGAAAGACTGGATCGACAGACGTTTCATGCGACGATTCCAGGAACTCCCCGAGATGGATGAGCGCCCGGAACGGCCTGTCCCGACCGCGCTCCTGGGTCCGGAACACGACGAATTAAACGAGGACACGATGCGCTGCGGCGGTTGTGGCGCGAAGGTTGGCGCGGACGTTCTGACCGAAGCGCTCAAGGATCTGCAAACCCACCCCCGGGACGATGTCATCGTCGGCCTCAGCGAGCCCGATGACGCGGCACTGATCTCAATACCACCGAATAAGCTCTCCGTGCTCTCGGTCGATGCGTTTCGCCCGATGATTCTGGACCCGTTCGTCTTTGGCCAGATTACGGCGAATCACTGTCTCGGCGACATCTATGCCATGGGTGCCGAACCGCAGTCTGCGATGACGATCGCGACGCTGCCGGTCTGGCCGCAAGAGAAATTGATAGACGAGCTGCGACAGATGCTGCTCGGCGCGCTCGACGTCTTCGATACATCGGGAACGGCACTGGTCGGCGGCCACACGAGCGAAGGCGTGGAAGTCAGTCTTGGGTTCTCGGTCACGGGTCTTATCGAACGAGATCAGGTACTGCACAAGGCGACGCTGCGTGCAGGGCACGCCCTCATCCTGACGAAGGCCCTCGGCACCGGCACAATCCTGGCCGCGGACATGCGTGCCAAAGCGCGCGGTCGCTGGGTAGACGCGGCGCTCGAGTCTATGCTCCTCTCGAACTGGCAGGCAGGCCGAGTACTGCGCATGCACGAGGCCAGCGCCTGCACGGATATCACGGGCTTCGGCCTCGTGGGGCATGTGGTCGAGATGCTCCGCGACTCGACACTCGGGGCGACGCTCGAGTTCGCCTCGATCCCGATTCTCGAGGGCGCGTTGCCATCGTTGGCGGCCGGAATAACGTCCAGCCTTCAGCCTAAGAACGAACGCTTCTCGCGTCGCATCGATGACGCTGGTGCTGCGCGGCAAGACGCGCGCTTTCCTCTGCTGTTCGACCCGCAAACTGCCGGCGGCCTGCTCGCCGGCGTTCCGCCAGAAAACGTAGACGCCTGTATCGAGGAACTACGCCAACATGGCTACTCCGAAGCGGCGGTAATCGGTGAAGTCCGCCCGGCGGAGAATCGGGCACGGCCGATCCGTATCGTTAGCGGGGACTAATCGAGAACTTCAGCCGCCCGTCGCGCACTCGTATGGCCTGATCTCTTCGCCTGGCACCCAGTTGAAGGTCTGCTCCTGCACTACGGGTTCCGTGAACGTCTCGGGGTCCGTCGTGGTGGCTTGCCAGTGGAGGCTGTTCTCGTCGTCGCTGAGCGTGAATCGTTCGACCACATGCACGGCATCGCCAAGAGGTGTTCCCCGATCGTCGAAGAACGGCGCGTCGATGTTCGAGGTCTCTACCACGAGTACGTCGCCGTCCCAATGGCCCAGGGAATATCCCTCCCGCGTCGCGGGCCGGCCAGCGGCCGCGTCCGGATCTCCGGCCATGTGTATGGTGCGCACCGTGTCCCATTGCTCGAGACGCAACACGATGTCATCCCCCTGCGCGATGAACTCGATGGGGAAGGTCACGTCCATGACGGCCGGCATACCGGTAGGAATACACCGCAGGACCGGATCGTCGGTGAGCGGATTGAACGCGGCTTTTGCTGCGGCCGCTGCCACGGTCAGGGGGAGTTCCGGGTTTATCAACCTGATGCGGCCATAACTCCAGACCCGGAAAATGCCGTCGGCCTGCTCGATCGATTCGCTAACGTCCTTGTTCTCGAGAACAGGGACCGCCGCGATCAACTCATGATCTGTCCAGTGCCGTTCCGTCGACGCCTGAGGCATCATGATCACTTCTTCTCCATTGGCCAGCAGGATGTTGTACGCGCGCATGGAGAGGAGCCCGTGTTTCGAAATCGGTCCCCAGAGCCTGATCTGATCACCGACCGCGACCGTATCGGGGCTGATCCCGATACGTTCGAGCGCGTTCAGGGAGTTGCTTTCCACGCTCCATTCTTCGGGCTGGCCGTCCGCGCCGATGACCGTCACCGCGAACGCCACGTGGGGGTTTCTCCAGCGGGTACTCGTGACCTCCCCTGCTAGCTCGGTTCTATTCTCTACGTCGAAAAAAGCCGCCTGAGAGTGATGGGCGACGGCCGAGGATGCCGCGAACCAAAGGGGGCTGAGACAGATAACCGCTACGCGAATCATGGCCTTACGTTTCACATCTCCGATTATAGGAGATCTGAGTGCAATCTAGGTAATATTGGGCGGAGATAAAACAATAAATAGGAGGGGCCCATGCGCCCATCGACGCTCGTCCGCCACTTACTTTTACTCTCGGCCGCCTTCGCTGCCTTGCTCTGCGGCCTCATTACCGGCGCGAGTGCGCAGACTTCGGCCTACGACCCGTTCAGAGAAGAGGCGCAAAACATGCGACTCGTCGGCTACAACGATCTGCAAGGCCGAAGCGCCTATCAGCCCGTGATTCAGCAGCAAGGTAATCGCTGGATCGCTTACATCGGCCATCATGCCGGCCGCGCCCAGAATCCACTCGCGGGCAGGGAAGAAGGCAATGGCACCTCGATCGTCGACGTTACCGATCCGGCGAACCCGCGGTATATCGCCCACATCCCCGGTGGGGATGGGGACGAAGATACCGAAGCGCAGATGGTACGAACGTGCTCGGGCAACGATCTGCCTGACGGCGTCAACGGTATTTACTATCTGTTACGCGCGCTCGGCGCCAACGGGCACGAGATCTGGGATGTAACGACGCCCGAGCAGCCGACGCTGGTTTCCTCGATGGAGGAAGAGGGCTTAAGGGACACGCACAAGAACTGGTGGGAGTGCGATACCGGCATCGCGTATCTCGTATCCGGTGTCGAGGGCTGGGCATCGCGGCGCATGACGCAGGTCTACGATCTCTCGGATCCCGCTGAGCCGCGATTCATTCGCAACTTCGGCCTTCCGGGGCAGCAGCCCGGCGGGTCCGAACACGACGAGATGGGCAATTACGAGTTGCATGGCCCGATCGCCGTCGGTAACCGCATCTATTTCGGTTACGGAACATTCTTGAATGGCGTCATCCAGATCGTCGATCGCGAGAAACTACTGCGCGGCAATCCTGCGATCGAGGATCCCTTCGAACCGACGAATGAGAACCTGACCTATCCAGTCATCACGACGATGTACACGGGACCGCGTCTCGGCGCGCATACGGCGTTTCCCGTGCTCGGCATCGACGTGCCGGAATTTGCGGAAAACTCCGAAGGCCGTACGCGCGACATGCTCCTGGTCGTAGGCGAATCCTTGCGTAACGAATGTCTAGAGAATCGGCAGATGATGTACATGGTGGACATCACCGACGAGACGCGACCATGGCCGGTCGGGAACTTTCAGGTCCCCGAGGAGAGCGGCGGCTTTTGCGAGCGCGGGGGGCGCTTCGGCACGCACTCGTCGAATGAGAACATGACGCCGATCTATTACAAGAGCGTAGTATTCCTCGCGTACTTCAATGGCGGCGTACGGGCGGTGGACATTCGCGATCCGTGGGCGCCTAAAGAAATCGGTCATTACATTCCGCCGATCACCGAGGCGACGACGCAGCGCTGCATCAACGTGGAAGGCGTCGAGCAGTGCAAGACCGCGATCCAGACGAACAACCTGGACGTCGACGATCGGGGCTATGTCTACGCGGTCGATCGAGCCAATACCGGGCTCCATATCGTCGAGCTGACCGGCTCGGCACGCGAAGTCGCCAATTTCCAGTGAAGCCAACCGCGCATCTTAGAAGTGCCTATGTCATCGTGCTCCTCTGCGGCGGGAGCGCCATGCCTGCAGTCGGCTGGACGCACTGGGAAGGATTCGAAGCCGCTGATCCCGCGACCCCTGCCGCAGTGCTCGCGTTCGACAGCGCCGTTACTCGCTACGAGGCCTTAGACACGGGGCCGCTGCCGTGGCGCGCGCTCTTCGACCGCGACTCGAACACCGTCGGAGCGTTATCCGGGGCCGGCACACACACCCCTTCAGGTCAGGCAGGCCCTGCGCCGAACACTCCGGCTACGACGCAACAATGAGGCCGCGCGTGATTCGCGCTGCCGTCTGCGGCGTCTATGCGGCATGCACCCTGGCAGTCGCAGCAGGCGCCGGCGGCTGCGCTTCCCGCCAGACTTCCACCGCCAGCGGCGTATCCGCCGAGCCGCCGGCGCTGTCCCCAGAGCAGCTCGCCCTGCTCGAGCGCAGGACGCAGCGCGAAGAGGAGTTGCTCGCCGCGCCCCTGACCGCGGAATCGGCCGCTGAGATCGCTCTGCTGCATAATCCTGCGGTCGAGCGCGCACTCGAAACACTCGGTATGCCCGGCTTCGACCGCTTGCAACTCGCGCACCTTGTTAATCCTGCGTTCAACTCGGGACGACCACCCAGAACCGTGGAGACCAGGATCGAGAAGTCTCTGTCGGTCAATCTCATGACCTGGGTGAGTGTTCCGGCTCTGGACTCGAGCTATCCCACTGAGGAGCGCACAGCGCGCCTGCAAGCCGCCGATGAGGTCGTTGCGCTTCTTTTCTCGGCACGGCGCGCGTGGGTCAGCGCAGTCGCCGCGAGGCAGTCGGAGCGATATTTTGAGGACGTCGTATCAGCCGCGGAGGCCGGCCGCGATATCATGGAGAGCATGCGGCGCGTCGGAAATTCCTCGGAGCTGGAGACACTCCGTGCACAGACTCTATACGCCGATGCCGTCGCGCACCTGACAGCTGTGCAGGTCGCGGCGGCGGTCGAGCGCGAGCGGCTGGTTCAGACGCTCGGGCTCTGGGGCACGACGGCCGAGCGCGTGCAGTTGCCCGAGCAGCTGCCAAACCTACCGCCTTCGCCGATCGGGCCGGAGGGCCTCGAAGCGCGCGCTGTTGCGCAACGCTTCGACGTCCAGGCCGGGCGGCTCGAGGGCCTGGCAGGCGAAGCCGGCGTGAACGCGCGTGCCGACGTGCGTACCGCCTGGCTTGCCTATCGTGGCGCGTATGATCTTGCCCGACACACACGGGAAGCACTCGTGCCGCTCGCGCGTCGCGTTTCCGAAGAACAGCTCAAGCTATACAACGGCATGTTGGTTGGAGTGCTCGATCTTGTCGCGGACGCGACCGAGCGCATCAATGCGGTCAACGCCGCACTCGACACCGAGCGCGATTTCTGGCTCGCCGAGGTCGAGTTGCAACGCGCCATGTCCGGCGTCGGGGTATCGGGCGTGTCAGTGCAACTGGGGGTTCAAGGCGGGTATCGGCCGGGGGCTGCCTATCATGTCCATTAAGGAGCGTCTCGAATGGTTTCACGCCGCCACTTCCTGACGAGCGCGGCCGGCGTGGTCGTGAGCGCCGGCGCAGTCTCCCGCGCCGGTCTCGCGGATGTTCCCGAGGCGCCAGTTGCGAAATCTGCCGCCACGCAGCCGCCACCCGCGCCTGCGACGGGCCGGCCCTATCAGCCCGTCGTGACGCTCAACGGCTGGTCGCTTCCCTGGCGCATGCAGGACGGCATCAAGGAGTTCCACCTGATCGCCGAGCCAGTCGAACGCGAGATCGCCGCGGGGATGACCGCGAATCTTTGGGGCTACAACGGTCAGTCACCAGGGCCGACTATCGAATGTGTCGAGGGCGATCGCGTGCGTATATTCGTCACCAACAAGCTGCCCGAGTACACGACTGTGCATTGGCACGGCGTGCACGTGCCGAATGGCATGGATGGTGTGGCTGGCCTCACACAGCCCCCGATTCAACCGGGTGAGACCTGGGTCTACGAGTTCGATATGACACGTGCGGGCACGTTTATGTATCACCCACACGCTGACGGCATGGTGCAGATCGCAATGGGCCTGATGGGCATCATTGTCGTGCATCCGCAGGATCCGGCCGCGCGCGCTGTCGATCGCGACTACGCGTTCATCATGAATGCCTACGACATCGAGCCAGGTAGCTACACGCCGCGCGTCAACACGATGCTCGATTTCAACCTCTGGACTTTCAACAGCCGCGCCTTCCCCGGCATCTCGCCGCTTGTCGCGCGCCAGAACGACCGGATCAGAATACGGATCGGCAATCTAACGATGACCAATCACCCGATCCACGTACACGGCCACTCATTCGAGGTCACCGGCACCGATGGCGGCTGGGTGCCGGAAGCCGCGCGTTGGCCGGAGGCGACGATCGATATCGGAGTCGGTCAGATGCGTACCATCGAGTTCATCGCCGATGCCCCCGGCGACTGGGCGTTCCATTGCCACAAGATGCACCACACGATGAATGCCATGGGTCATGACGTGCCTACGTCGATCGGCGTCGACTTCGAGGCGGCCGCTGTAAAATTGCGCCGCCTGATCCCCGAGTACATGGTCATGGGCGAACGGGGTGGCGCCCACATGGCGTCGATGCATATGGAACTGCCCGAGAACACGTTGCCCATGATGTCGGGCGATGGCCCGCACGGGCCGATCGGGATGGGCGGCATGTTCACCGTGCTCAAGGTGCGTGCCGAGCAGCCGCGTGGCGACTACAGCGACCCGGGATGGTATGTGCCTCCACCGGGTAGAATGGCTTACCGCACCACCGACTAGCTCATCATGGCCAGCAACTTGGTGACGGTACGCATTCGCGAATGACCGCTAGTAGGTGTGATACCAGATGCGAATCGGAAAGGTAGTCTTGTTTGTCTGCGCCGGCGCCGGGATCGCATGGCTTGCCAACGTCGCTCTCCTAAGAGACGGCAATGAGCTTAACCTCCCTGTAGGTGAAGTCTCCGCGAGCGCTGAGGCAGATGCTCTACTCGGATCCGCACGCACGGCGACGACTGGTGCGGAGACCAGCTTGGAATCCGCTGTGGATCGTAGCGTTCCACAGCCTGACATGGATACTCAATCAGCGCCGGAACGAGAAACCTCCTTAAACGATTTCACCGATGCTTCCTTCCAGCCGCTGGCTTTGTCGCCGGACAGTAAGGACGATGCGCTTGCTATCGGCGAGAGTACGGGGAACGTGACTGTACGAGATCCTGTTGAGCTCGCCGAATCGATTTTCGAGAACCTCATCGACCCGACCAGAATTAGATGCGTATTCGACCCGGGAGGTGGAGGATCGTGGACCAATGGCACTCTCAATGTCTATGACGGCGCTTACCAGGGTGGTCCCATCGTCTACGATTCAGTCAATATTGATTCCGGTACAGCGCGGATGACCGGTAGCGTGGGAGCGACGGGCTCGCGAACGGGAGAGGTCGACGTGAGAATAACGGCGACGGGCACGGGACTCCATTTCTCTGGATTCATGCCCGACGGAACTCTCGTTGTGACTACTATATTTGGCGCTATGGACGGACTAGGGCGCTATATTGCTGTCATGTCCAGGCATGGGGGTCGCTTCCCCATCCCTCCGTTTCCATACATCAGCTCTCAATTCTACGGTGCGTGCGACTAATGCATAGAGAACTAATCAGATCTGTTATTGCGGTGAGCATTTCATTGGCTCTGGCCGCTTGTACTGGCGGCGACAGCGACTCTACTGACATCGGCAATGTTCTATGGGTAGATAGCTGCAGCGAAGCAGTAGGCATAGTGCTTTATGGCGGCAACATCCACACTATGGATGCCGATAACAGCATTGTCTCGTCCGTTCGACTATTGAACGGCCAGATCGATATTGCCGGCAATGAAGATGAAGAAGCGATCGGTGTCGACGGTGACTGCAAAATAGATCTTGCGGGACATACGGTCATACCCGGCTTGATCGATAATCACAACCATATTCTCGGGCGTGGCAGTAAGCCTGGGCACATGGCGTTCGATATGGATTCCGCTTCATCATGGAGCGAAGCCGTCGACGTACTGCGAAAGAAAATAGAAGAAGACGACATTTCCCTACCGGAGGAAGGCACTGTCGGCACCCAGCACAATTTTGTCACGGCGATCGGTGCAATTTCGCCAGGACAATTTGCTGAAGGAGGATTTCCCAGTTTTGAGACCCTAAATCAGATCGACCACCCCGTTTATATTGAAGGGGCGCTTGGTAGTGGCAATCAAACCAATTCAGCAGGCATTGCTTACTTCCGCTCGAGAGGCTTGACCGTTTCAGATGATGGCGTCGTAGATAATAGTAGTGGGCAAAGCCTATTCAATAGCCCCGCCCGAATGAGTCTAGCCTCGGAACAGACGCCGGAAGATCGACTGAACCAGGTTATCGCCGTACAGGGCTGGGCCGCGAGCGTCGGCATTACGATGTCGATGACATTCGATGCGCCCGACATTGCTCAGCGGATTTTTGAAAATGGCGACGCCCTGATGCGTATTCGGGCTGAGCACGGTGGCGGACCGCTCGATCAACTTGAGAGCGACATAATCGACGCTAACAATGCCCCAGGAAATGACATGTTCCGCATTTATGCGATCGGCGAATTTCTCGATCGAGTTCCTACGAGTTTTGGTGCGACATCTGCAGAGCAAGTGGTAAACGAAGCAACTTTCTCACCTAAAGCAGATCTAGCGGCAGAACTCGGCGCCACGGTACATCAGCATAGCTTACAAGAACTCGAAACCGATGCTTATCTGACTGCTTTTGAACTGGCGAACGACAACCGTGATATACGCGCGTTACGCTGGCAACTAGCTCACGTCCCGCTAATGACTACCGAGAGCATGGATCGACTACATGCTCTGGGTGGTGGCGCCGTCCCGGCAACGTTCTCATACTCTTCCTGGGAGCCATCGCCGCCCATGCCCTACAAGGCGCTTTATGAACATGACGTACACTCTGGCATAGGGTCGGACGGTGGAAACGTAGCGACCATCAACCCTTGGCTGGGGATATATCATCTCACCACAGGCTTGGACGATGCGGGTGAAGTAGTATTCAGCGAAAGCGAAACGTTGACGGTAAACGAAGCGATTGAGCTGATGACAATAAGAAACGCCTGGTTCTCTTTCGATGAAGAAGCTTTGGGGTCTATAGAAGAAGGTAAGCTGGCAGACTTGGTCGTCCTTACGGATGACATTTTCGGGCTAGAGGAGCTTGGCAGCTTGCGAGATGTTAAATCCGCGTTAACGATACTCAATGGCAGGATTGTTTACTCGGATAACAGCGTCGTCACGTGCACGAATGCCAATACGTTTGGAGAATGGTTTCCCAGAAGTGGTCAGGAGACCTGCGAATAAAAAAATCCGCAGACCAACTGCGGAATAGGAGTCGAATCCATGTCCAGCCCCGTTTGCGCTATTGTCGGTATCGGCCCCAAGAACGGTGCCGCCTTCGCGCGCCGCTTCGACCGCGCTGGTTATCGCATCGCGCTGTTGTCCCGTAGTACGACGTTCAGCGAAGACCTGGCAAAAGACCTCAATGATGCCCGTGCCTACAGTTGCGACGCATCGGATCCTGCGTCCGTGGAAACCGCGTTTTCTAAGCTGCAATCCGACCTGGGTGCAGTGGACGTCCTCATCTACAACGCGGGCAGTGGCAGTTGGCAGACGGTGGAGGAGATCTCCGCGCTTGAGTTCGAGCGCGGCTGGCGGGTTAATGCGCTGGGCGCCCTGGTCGCTTCCCAACAGGTCATTCCGGCGATGAAGAAGAAAGGAGCCGGCAACATCGTGATCGTGGGCGCCACCGCTTCACTCAGGGGGCGTCCCAAGACGACGGGTTTCGCGTCGGCCAAGGCGGCGCAGCGAAGCCTCGCCCAGTCCATGGCGAAGCACTTGGGCCCG
>JAZFYK010000131.1:0-12265 GCA_036443505.1 Gammaproteobacteria bacterium
CGCGGACAAGCAGGCCGTCACGCCGTTGGTGGGCACGCTCGAGGAGGAGGCGATCCGGCCTCATGTGACGGGCCGTTTCCTGGATATGCTGCTCGCCGTCGAGAAACATCCGGCCATGATTCTCTACCTCGACAACCAGGCATCGATGGGCGACAACTCCCGCACGGCGCGTGCCGTCGCGCGACGAGGCAGGGACTTGGGGCTCAACGAGAACCTCGCGCGCGAGGTTCTGGAGCTGCACACCCTCGGTGTCGACGGTGGCTACAGCCAGGAGGATGTGACGACGTTCGCCAAGGTACTCACGGGCTGGTCCGTGGAGAGTCGCCCGGACTCGGGGGCTGCCGGCGCGGCCGGAGAGTTTTTTTTCCGGGCCAACGCCCATGAGCCAGGCCCCAAGAGCATTCTCGGCAAACGTTACGCGGCAGATGGCGTTGGCGAAGGAGAGGCCGTACTGGCCGATCTCGCCACGCATCCGGCCACCGCGCATTTCCTCGCAGAGAAACTGGCGCGGCACTTCGTGGCTGATGAACCGCCTGTCGAATTGGTGGACGAACTCGCGGAGGCCTACCTGAACCACGGCGGCGAACTCAACGCCGTCTACGATGTGCTCGTTGGCGCGCGAGTCGCCTGGACGGAGCCGTTGGCGAAATACAAGACACCGCAGGATTTTCTCATCTCGACCTATCGGGCCTTCAATCGGCAACCCGATAACCCGGAGCGAATGCTCGCGTTCCTGGACATCCTCGGACAGCGCCCCTACACGCCGGGCTCGCCCGCGGGTTGGCCCGATACCATGGCCCATTGGGATGGGGGCGATGCGTTGATCAAACGCATCGAGTGGGCCGCAGCCATCGGTCGGCAGATCAGTGACCGCGTCAGGCCCGTCGAACTCGGGGAAGCGGTCCTCGGCCCAGTATTCAACGATCACACGCGCACCACCGTTTCTAGAGCCGAGAGCTCGGCCCAAGGGTTGACGCTGTTGCTGGCGAGCCCCGAGTTCCAGAGGAGATAGTGATGACGAACCGAAGGCAGTTTCTAGCCGGTTCCACGCAGCTTGCCGTGCTCGCGGGCTTCCCCGGGTTGGCCCTTTCCGAAGAGGCGGCCGACGCGCGCCTGGTTCTCGTCATACTGCGCGGCGGCCTGGATGGGCTCGCCGCGGTGGTCCCCTATGGTGAATCACGCTATCGCGGGGTCAGAGGCGACCTGGCCGTGGACTCACCCGGGCAGACCAATGGGCTGCTGAAGCTCGACGGCCTGTTCGGCTTGCACCCCTCGCTTGGCACGATGCACGAGTTCTATCGGGCCGGTGAGCTCGCGGTGGTACATGCCGTCGCCACGCCTTATCGAGAGCGGTCTCACTTCGACGGCCAGAATGTGTTGGAGAACGGTTCCGACTCACCGGGCGCTCTGCGCGATGGCTGGCTCAATCGAGCGGTCGGTCGCGCCGATGACGATGCCGGTGCTATCGCGCTCAGCCAGAACATTCCGTTGGTATTACGAGGCGACGCGTCGGTCACGAGCTGGGCGCCGTCGCGCCTGCCCGAGACAGACGACGACACGCTGGCACGCCTGGCTGAACTCTACGCGGACGACCCACACCTGGCCGGACGGCTTCAGGAGGCCTTGGAGGCGCGCGCGATCGCCCGACAGATGGGCGGCCGAAGTCGACGGCCAGCCGGCGGTCAATCTCAGCTAGGGCCGGTGGCTATGGCCGCGGGCCGCTTTCTGTCCGCGCCGGACGGGCCGCGGATCGCCGTCCTCGAGGCCGGAGGCTGGGATACGCACGCGAATCAAGGCGCGGGCCAGGGCCTTCTGGCGAATCGTCTCGGCGGCCTGGACGCGGGCTTGGCGACGCTAAAACGAGAACTCGGCGGCTACTGGCAGAACACAGTCGTCGTGATTGCCACCGAATTCGGTCGGACGGTCGCGGTCAACGGCACGCGTGGGACGGATCACGGTACGGGCGGATGCGCCTTTATTGCCGGCGGCGCCGTGCGTGGCGGCCGGGTGATTGCGGATTGGCCGGGATTGGCTCAGCGAGATCTGTACGAAGGCAGGGATCTCAAGCCGACGACCGACCTGCGCGCTGTCTTCAAGGGCATCCTGACCGAGCACCTCGGTGCTGAGATCGCACAGTTGGACCGTGACGTGTTCCCCGACAGTGCGAACATCGCGCCGCTGGAAGGGCTGGTCGAGACCGGATAGCGGTTCGCGCCCGGGCACGCGCGTAAGAGAGGCGGCCGGATCACTCTGCGGACGGCCGCAAGAACTCACTGCTTGAACAATGTCTCTGCACGACGCGCGGCCTCATCCGCTGCCGCTGCGGCATCTTTGGCGTCGCTGAGCGTCCCGTCCGCCGCCGCCGGATCTTCCCCGAACAACGCCGTCAAGCTGGCCCGCGCCGCTGACTCGGCATCAAGGTCGGTCGGCGTGTAGGCGTCGCTACTCGGCTTGAAGTAGTCGCAGAAGTTGGCGCGTGCTTTCTCCTTCACTTCCAGGGCGTCGTCTTCGGCACAGGCATCCGGCAGATGAGGATCGTAGTATTCACACATTCGGCACACGTGCAGCTCGACTCCGCATTGCGGACACTCGTCACGCCGTGACAGCGGCAACGAGAGGGCGGTCAGAGACTGGCCGCAGCGGTAACAGCGCAGCGCGTGGCTCATGCGCGTACCTCAGGCCGCGAGCTCAATAGATTCCAGGGCGAGCAGTCGACGCTTGATTGGTAAGCCGCTCGAGAAGCCGCCGATCGATCCGTCCGCGGCGATCACGCGGTGGCAGGGGATGATAATGGGAATGGGATTGGCGCCGTTCGCCTGACCGACTGCCCGCGCCGCGCCGGGCTTGCCGATGCTTCTTGCGAGGTCGCCGTAACCACAGGCAGTGCCATAGGGGATCTCAGTCAACCCCCGCCAGACGCGTTGCTGAAAAGGCGTCCCGCTGGGATCGAGCGCCAGGTCGAAGCTCGTGCGCGTACCGGCGAGGTACTCGCGTAGCTGGTCGCAGACCAGGCGGCACTGCTCCCGTCCTCGCCGGCCGGAGGTGCGAGTCTCGTCGAAACTCACACTCGTCACGCGGCCACGATCATCGACGGCCACCGACACGATCCCCAACGCAGTCTCGATTAGATCCCAGTATCCTTCGTTCATGATGGCAGACTTCCGTCGACTTTCAGCCCAGCCCCGGGTTCCTCGCAATATAGTCTCCGCTGCCGGGGCTTCATAGCCCGCCGCGATGGCAGCAAGTTCCAGTCCCTGGGTCGTCGTTTACGAGACCGTCGATCAGCGCCGCTCGGCCGAAGCGAAGCTGGTGCTCAGTGCGCTTCAAATCGAGCACGAACTCACGCGCCGGGATGGCAGGTGGCAGCTCAGCGTCCCAGCCAGCCAGGCCGCGCAGGCCGGGACCGAACTTGCGGCCTACGACAGCGAGCGCTCGGCGCCGCCAGTCGGGCCCCAGCCCATCGGCGAATTGAGCACGGGTTGGAGCGGCGTGATCGCCTACGGCGGACTACTCTTGTTCGTCGCGATCCTGGCACGGCAGGACGCGTTGGGCCTGGACTGGCTCGGGGCGGGCCGGCTCGATGCAGGACGGGTTGTCGCCGGCGAATGGTGGCGTGCGGTGACCGCGCTGATGTTACACACGGATATCAGCCATCTGGCCTCTAACATCGTTTTTGGCGGCTTCTTCGGCCTCTATGTTGGCCGTTATCTCGGCGTGGGTGTCGGTTGGGCCGCGATCCTGGTCGGCGGTACGATCGGTAACGCGGTCAACGCCTGGATCCAACCGGCGAGCCACCTAGCCATCGGCGCATCCACCTCGGTCTTCGCAGCCCTGGGGCTGTTGTCGGCCTTCACCTGGAGACGGGGATTCCTGCGCGACACGCCGTGGAAGGTGCGCATTGCGCCGGTTACGGCGGCGATCTTCCTCCTGGCGTTCACGGGTACCGGCACGGGGACCGGGGGCGACAACGTCGATGTCATGGCCCATCTGACAGGATTTCTGGCGGGCTTCGGGTTGGGTATCTGGCTGGCGGCAAGCCAACTGCCTCGGGGCGAGAAGGCCCAGCAGACGATCGCGATACTGGCCGCGGGACTCATTGTCGCGGCGTGGGTGTCGGCATTCAGCGCGGCCGCCACGTTTCGGTAGCCCGCATATTGCACCAGGCGGCCGCTCCTACATCTCCCGACCTACTCCGGCCCTGGCTGGTCCAGGTCCCGTTGGGTTGGGTCTTCACTCAAGCCGTGGCTACGGCCACGTCTTTCGCTCCAGACCGGCGCCCAACGACCCCTGTCCTGCGCCATCATCCGGAGTCCTGATGCAATATGCGGGCTAATCGAGAACGCTCGTCACGAGTTCGAGAAATTCCTCCTCGTTGTTGACGTTGCCCGCGCTGCGGGCATCCAGCGTGTAGCCGTGCGCGTCGGCGTAGGCCTGGTAGGTCGGCCGCCGGTGCTCCAACAGCCGCGGAAAGATCCAGCGGGCGAACTCGTTCGGTACGATCTCAGCGGGATCGGCCAGGCCCGTCTCGGCAATATAGCCGCTGAGCTGCAGGGCCAGGAAATCCTCGTGGTAGTACATCGGTTTGGGGTCCTCGATGGCCCGTTGAATCATCGTTTGCTCCATGGCTTCATCGGGCTTCAGATACAAGATCACGGTGCGCTCGACCAGGATATTCGTGGTGTCCTCGTCATCGAGTTCGCAGATGCTGCCCCCCGCGTCATTGATGAAGTGTTCATAGCCGTAGATCTGTTGCGCCTTCCCGATGAACTGTGCCACGTCCTGCATCGCACCGATTTCAGCTTGGCGATGAAGCTTTTGCCGCTTTCGAAACTCATCGACGGAGAGACCATCCAGATCCTCACGCCCGATCTTGCCGAGGAAAGTCGCGATCGGCGCCAAGTTGTGTACGGTAATGTTGCTCGCGATATAGATCGAGTCACTACGCAGTAGATCCTTGAGGAAACCGACCTGCATCGCTTGCCGTTTGATGTTGTCCAGGATCGGTTCGGCCAGATACTTGGTGCCGATGCGATAGTCGCCCGAGTAATGGAACCACTTCGATTTCGGAAGTTTGTACGCCAGGGTGGTTTTGCCGACGCCCGACATGCCCAGCAGCGTAATGGCTTTATTGGGCCAAGCCAGAAATTCCTTTGCGCTCATTCTCATGGCGTCATCCACCTCGCGAAGCAGGTATGATTATACGGTGGGGCCGTCGCGAGTAGCATGTAAGCATATCGATAATAGACTGATAGCCCAATGAGACCCGACAGCTTTCACCCAGCCGTGTCGCGCTGGTTTCGGCAGCAGTTTCAAGCGGCCACGAGCGTACAAGAACGCGCGTGGTCCGCGATCCGTGGTGGCTCGCACACGTTGATCAGTGCGCCTACCGGTTCCGGCAAGACGCTCGCCGCGTTCCTGAGCGTGATCGACGATCTCGTCCGGCAATCGCTTGCGCTCCAACTGACTGACGAGACGCAGGTGCTCTACGTATCGCCGCTCAAGGCGTTGTCGAACGACGTGCACAAGAACCTGCAGGTGCCGCTAGCCGGCATCCGCACTGAACTTCTGGAGAGCGGCCAGCCCGATGCGCCGATCCGAGCTGCGGTTCGCACGGGCGACACGCCGCAGAGCGAGCGGGCTCGGATGCGTACGCGCCCCCCGCATATCCTCGTGACCACGCCCGAGTCCCTGTACATACTTCTGACGTCGGAATCCGGACGCCGCATGCTGGCCACCGTCAAGACGGTCATCATCGATGAAATACATGCGGTGGCCGGCAACAAACGCGGCGCCCATCTCGCGCTGTCGTTGGAGCGGCTGACGGCGCTATGTCGGCAGGAACCGACGCGAGTCGGTATCTCCGCGACCAGCAAGCCGATCGCCACAATGGTGGATTTTCTGACGGGCGTCGGGCGCGGGCCCTGCACGATAATCGACGATGGCCATAGTCGCGAGCGCGATCTGCGACTGGAGCTGCCAGGATCTCCACTCGAAGCTGTTATGGCCAATGAGGTCTGGGTTGAGATCTATGATCGTCTGGCCGAGCTTATCGCTGAGCATCGCACGACACTGGTGTTCGTCAATACGCGTCGCCTGGCGGAGCGCCTGGCTCGACATCTCGGCGAACGTTGTGGCGAGGATGTCGTCACGTCCCATCACGGCAGCCTGGCGAAGGAACATCGGCTGCGTGCTGAGGAAAACCTTAGAGCCGGGAGGCTCAAGGCACTGGTCGCCACGGGTTCGTTGGAACTCGGTATCGATATCGGTGACGTGGACCTCGTGTGTCAGCTCGGCTCGCCGCGGGCGATCACGACTTTTCTACAACGTGTGGGAAGATCCGGCCACGGCGTCGATCGCCTGCCCAAGGGGCGGTTGTTTCCGCTCTCACGGGACGAGCTGGTCGAGTGTGCAGCGTTGCTGGCGAGTGTTCGCGCGGGGGAGCTGGATGCAACAGAGTTGTGCCGCTGCCCGTTGGACGTGCTGGCCCAGCAAATCGTTGCCGAAGTGAGCATGCAGGAGTGGAACGCCGAGGCATTGTTCGCCCAAGTGCGACGCAGCGCGCCTTACCGTGACCTCGAACATGAATCGTTTCTGGCGGTGGTCAAGATGCTGGCCGATGGCTTCAGTACACGCCGCGGGCGGCGCAGCGCCTACCTGCATTTCGATCGAGTCAACGGCGTCCTGCGGCCGCGTCGCAGCGCGCGACTGACAGCCGTCACGAATGGTGGCGCGATCCCCGACCAGTTCGACTACGACGTCGTATTACTGCCGAGCGAGCTATCGATAGGGAGCCTGAACGAGGATTTCGCCTTCGAGAGTCTGCCCGGCAATATCTTCCAGCTCGGTAATGCGTCCTACCGCATCCTGAAGGTTGTGACCGGGAAGGTCTTCGTCGAGGATGCGCGAGGGTTGCCGCCGACGATCCCATTCTGGTTTGGTGAAGCGCCAGGACGCAGCGACGAATTGTCGAGCGCCGTATCGCGGCTTCGTGGGGAGGTGGACCAAGCTCTGGCTGCCGAGCCGGTCGCCGCGGTGGCACGAAAGCTCACGACGGAACTGGGCCTGCCGCCAGCGGCGGCGGAGCAACTCGTCGAGTACCTTGCGAGCGCGCGGGCCGCCTTAGGGCTGCTGCCCACGAGGCAGAACATCGTCTTCGAACGATTCTTCGATGAGGCAGGCGATACGCACCTGGTGATTCACTCGCCGTTCGGCTCGCGGCTCAATCGTGCCTGGGGCCTGGCGCTCAGGAAGCGCTTTTGTCGGCGCTTCAATTTCGAGCTCCAGGCGGCGGCATTGGACGATTCGATCGTTCTGTCGCTCGGGGCGGTCCATAGCTTCCCATTGGACGAAGTGGTGCGTTATCTCGCCAGTCGAACGATCCGCGATGTCCTGACGCAGGCGGTGCTCACGGCCCCGGTGTTTCCAGGACGGTGGCGCTGGACCGCGACGATTGCGCTGGCCGTGAGGCGTTTCCGCAATGGCAAGAAGGCGCCGCCGCAATTCCAGCGCAGCGACGCCGAGGATCTTCTGGCGGCGGTATTCCCCGATCAGCTCGCGTGTGCGGAGAACCTCACCGGCGAGCGGGAGATTCCCGACCATCCGCTGGTGAAGCAGACTTTGGCGGACTGCTTGCAAGACGTGATGGATCTGACGGGTCTGGAGCAATTGCTAAAACGCATCGAAGCGGGCGACGTGCAGATCGTCTGTCGAGAGCTCACGAGCCCCTCGCCATTGGCCCAGGAGATCCTCGCCGCTAAGCCCTACGCGTTTCTCGATGATGCGCCGGCGGAAGAACGCCGCACGCTGGCCGTGCAAAGCCGCCGCTATATGAGCATCGAACAGGCCTCGGATCTCGGTCGGTTGGACCACGCGGCGATCGAGCGGGTCCGGGCCGAAGCCTGGCCCGAGCCGCGGGATGCCGACGAGCTTCACGACGCCCTCGTGTTACTCGGTTTCCTGGCTGCCGCGGAGGGCACTCGGGGACACGACGCCGACGGCGCAGTGTCCGCGTGGCAAAGATGGTTTGAGCAACTCGTGGCGGATGGCCGGGCAACGACCTATCGTCTGCCCAACGGGTCCATCCTGTGGATCAGCGCCGAACGACTCCCCGAGCTGCGTCTCGTCGCACCGCTTGGCGAGCAGGGCGCGCCTCTGACCGCGCTGCCGACCGACGCGACCGAGCCTGCGACCGCGTTAGTGGAGCTGATCCGCAGCCGTCTGGAGGGTCTTGGCCCCGTCCCGGCCAGCGTTCTCGCGGCGCCTCTGGGGCTCACGGCCGCTGAGCTCGCGCCGGCGCTGGCGCGTCTGGAGGCGGAGGGCTTTGCGATGCGCGGCAGCTTTACGGCCGGAGACGCCGCTGGCGACGCGGAGTCCGCCGTCGAGGAGTGGTGCGAGCGTCGCCTGTTGGCGCGCATCCATCGCTACACGCTCAAGCGGCTCAGAACCGAGATCGAGCCCGTGACGGTCGCCGACTATCAGCGCTTCCTGTTCCAGTGGCAGGGGCTGGGCACGGAGCGCCGACGGGGTAGTGAGGCATTGGCCGCAATTCTCGGCGAGCTTCAGGGCCTGGCATTGCCGGCGGTAGCCTGGGAGCGGGAAATATTGCCGGCACGTCTCGTGGAGTTCGGCCCCGATCTCATGGATCAGCTGACGAGCGCGGGCTCCATCGTCTGGTTTCGACCGAGCGCGGTTGCCGGCAAGCCACCGCAACGCACACGGACCATGGCCAGTTCCCCGATCGCAATCGTCTCGCGGCAGGCATTGGTCTACTGGCGAACACTCGCGGCGACGCCAGGTAAAGACGACTTCGCGCTTTCTTCTGCCGCAGAACGTGTCAGAGAAGCGCTGAGCGAGCAGGGGGCGCTGTTCTTCCTCGAGCTCGTCCAGGCGACCGGGCTCTTACGCGTCCAGGTCGAGGAGGCATTGGGCGAGCTCGTCGCGTGGGCCCTGGTCACGGCCGATTCGTTCAACGGCCTGCGGGTGCTCGTGACGCCCCCGAGTCGCCGGCGGGGATTTCGGGGACGCACGCGCCGGCGCGGCCCGAGTTTCGATTCGGCCGGGCGCTGGGCGTTGCTTGACGTCGTGCCGCTGGATCACTCGGCCGAGGGCCGCCGCGAGGCGGTGGAGCACGCCGGGCGTTCATTGTTGCGCCGCTACGGGGTTGTCTGTCGAGCGGTATTGGCGCGCGAGAACAACATGCCGAGTTGGCGCGAATTGCTGGCCGTATTCAGGCGCTGGGAAGCGCGTGGCGAGATTCGTGGCGGTCGCTTTGTCGATGCGCTCGGTGGCGAGCAGTTCGCGCTGATCGAGGCCGTGAAGTTGCTGCGCGATACGCGGCGGGCCGAGGGTCGCGGCGACTGGATCGTGCTCAGTGCCGCGGATCCGCTCAACCTGGCGGGTGTCCTGACCCCAGGCGGCCGGGTCCCGGCTGTACACAATCACCGCATCGCTTACCTCGATGGCATCCCGATCGCGAGCCTGACAGCAGGCCGCGTGGAGTGGCTCGCCGATGTCGCCGATCTCGACGGAGCCCGGCGATCCAGGGCGGAGGCGCTGCTCAGCGCGCCGGTCAAACGCAGCGGCAGAATCTGGAGAACCGGGCTCAGTCCGTTACATCCGGCTCGATAAAGCACCAGCGAACAGCAGGCGCCTGCTGCTTGATTCGAACCTCCAACGCGTTGATGCGGGCGACCGCCTCGTTCACGGTCAGGTCGGCGTCGAGGCGGATTTTCGCGGCCAGCATCACATACGGGCCGAACTGCAGGGTGATGCTGTTCAACAGTTCATCAATCGACGGATCGGCGTCGATTATCTCATCGATCAGGGCGACGAGCTCCGGTTCCGCAGATCGTCCAACCAGCAACGAGCGAATTCTCCACGCGATGAACACAGAGACCGTCACGAGTACGACGCCGATGGCGATCGAGCCGATCGCATCGTAGATAGGCTCGCCTGTCACGACCGACAGGCCGAGGAAGACAAACGCCAGGAGCAGGCCGGCAATGGCCGCGATGTCCTCCCCGAGGACCACGACGAGCTCAGCGCTCCGGGTATAGGTAAGCCAGTATCCGAAGGATTTCCTGCCACGGACCTTACCGATCTCCCGCAGGCAGCCGAGCAGACTCAACGCCTCGAGCACGACGGCTACGGCCAGCACCAGCAGCCCGACCCAAGCCGCGTTCAGAGGCTCCGGCTGCTTAAGCTTGTGCACGCCCTCATAGATTGAGAACAGGCCGCCAACGCTGAACAACAACAATGCGACGACGAATGCCCAGAAATACGTCAGCTTGCCGTACCCGAGTGGGTGCTCGCGATCGGCGGGAATCAGCGCCTGGCGCATGCCGAGGAAAAGTAAAATCTGGTTGCCGCTGTCTGCGTACGAGTGAATCGCCTCGGCAAGGAGGCTACCGGAGCCCGTCAGGAGCGCCGCCCAGGTCTTCGCCAGGGCGATTCCGAAATTCGCGATAAAGGCGTAGAGGATTGCCTTCGCGGCCGAGCCCTGGTCAGCCGTTGCCACGGAGATTCCGGGTCCGACGCGTGTCGAGTGCCATAAACGGTTTTTTTTTCGCAAGAAAGCGACGCCAATGTGCCGACCTTTCACGCCGTGCGCAAGTGCGCCCCCACCGGTACAATCCCTCGCCATCCAATCAACGGAGGGGTCTGTGAAGATTGCCGTGCTTTTCGGCGGAACGAGTACCGAGCGCGATGTCTCCGTCGCCAGCGGCTCACAGGTCATTGGCGTGCTGCGCAAGGCGGGGCACGAGGTCATCGCAGTGGAGGCCAGCCGCGGTGTGTTGCTGCCGGAGCACGAGCATCAGGTATTGAGCGAGCAGATCGACCGCGTGCCGCCCGGAGAAGCGCAGTCATCCGAGCCCAGGCTGCCTGCGATAGTGGCCAACGCCAGTTTCAAAGATCTGGATTTGATCTTTCTCGCCATGCACGGCGGGATCGGTGAGGACGGCACCATCCAGGGGCTGTTAGAGCTGGCCGGCGTACCCTATACGGGCAGCGATGCATTGGGCAGCGCGCTCGCCATGGACAAGGATGTCGCCAAGCGCCTGTTCCTTGCGGCGGACGTGCCGACACCGCGCTGGTTGATGGCGCCGGCGACGCCCGAGGAGATCGATGGACAGCTCGGCTACCCGGTCATCGTCAAGCCGAACGGCCAGGGTTCGACCGTGGGGCTCAGTCTTGTTACCGAGCCGGCGACGCTCGCCGACGCGCTCGATCTCGCTGCCGGTTTCGGCGGGCAGGTCATGTTGGAGCAATACATCCCCGGTCGCGAACTGACGGTAGGTATTCTCGATGACACCGCACTGGCGGTCGGGGAGATCATCCCCGCGAGGGGGGACATCTTCGACTACACCGCGAAGTACCAGGCCGAAGCGGCAGAGGAGATCTTTCCGGCCGATCTTGGTGAGAGCGACACCGAGCGTGTCCAGGCACTAGCCCTCATGGCGCATCGGGCGCTGAAGCTCGCGAGCTATAGCCGAGTGGATTTTCGCCTCGATCCCGATGGCGGCTTGTGGTGTCTGGAGGTCAATACGCTGCCCGGACTGACGGCTGGCAGCCTGCTGCCGAAGTCCGCTGCCGCGGTGGGTATCAGCTTCCCGGAGCTCTGCGAGCGAATCTGCTTAGGCGCGCGTACGGACAAGCCCGACGCCAAGCGCTAGCCAGCCCAACATGAAGGCCATCCCCCCCAGTGGCGCCGCTGAGCCGACCGCGGCCGGGGCGCCGAGCGTCGTCGCGTAGATACTGCCGCAAAATACGATTATCCCGGCCAACAGCAGCCAGCCGGAGAGCGCAATCAGCCTCGATCCGGGATATCGCTCCGCAATGAGGGTCGTCCCGATCAGCCCGAGGCCGTGATAGAACTGATACGCGATCGCGGTCTCGTAGGAGTCCCATGCGGCCGCGGTCAGGGTATCCCGTAGGCTGTGGGTACCATACGCGCCCAGCAGGGTCGCGACCGCGAGAGCGAGCGCCGCCGCTCCGAGCAGAAAGCGATGGACGTTCTTCGTCATCCGGTCCCTACCTCGCCGTGCATACAAAGTCCGGGCAAGGCTGCCCGGTAGTGCCTGGTGGGCCCGGTAGGACTCGAACCTACGACCAAGGGATTCACTCAATCCCGCCGTTTCCGACGGGAGTGGACTATCTCTTCACCCTCAAGTTGCCTTGTTAGGGTGCGGGACGCTCTAGCCTGTCATTAAGAGCACTGGAGCTCTCAGGTAGTCTCTGCACCTTCCGACGGTGTACCGTCGGCTTG
>JAZFYK010000132.1:0-10616 GCA_036443505.1 Gammaproteobacteria bacterium
CGACCAGGTCGTTGTAGCCGAATGTGTAGCCGCGTTCCGTGAGCAGTATCCTCTCGTTACCGGAGGCTTCGATCTTCTTTACGGGTTTGACCATGTTATCCGGCGCAATAAACTGGCCGTGCTTGAGATTTACAACTCCCCCTGTCTTGGCGGCGGCCACGACGAGCTCGCTCTGCATGCAAAGGTAAGCGGGGATCTGAAGGACGTCGACCACTTCAGCCGCCGGCGCAGCTTGGCTCGGGTAATGGATATCCGTAAGGATCGGAAGTTCGAATTCTCGTTTGATCTTCTCCAGGACCTTCAGGCCCTCATCGAGGCCTGGGCCCTGGTAGTACTCGAGCGAGCTACGATTGTCCTTGGAGAAAGAGGACTTGAAGATCAGCGGGAGTTTGAGTTCTTCCGCGATGCCTTTAAGCCGCTCCGCCGTAGCCATCATTAGCGACTCTTCCTCGATCACGCAGGGCCCGGAGATCAAGAAAAGTTGATCCGAGCCACAGTCGATGTCGCCGATCTGTACGTGCTTCGTAGTCATCTGGGATCCGTCTCGCTGGCTGCTGGCGGCATTGTGCGTTCAAAGGCCGAGGCTGGCAAGCGTTCGCCGCCCGAGCCCAACAGCGGTACGAGCAGCTCATAATTTCGCCGCGTCGCCCCCTGGCCCCGGAGAACCACGTCCCGCGCGCGGCCGCCGACCTCCCGCCGGCGCTGACGATTCCCGATGAGCGAAGTCAGAGCCGCTTCCAGCTCCGTCCGATCGCGGACTTCAAATCCCGCGTCGGCGCGGAGCAACTCGTGAACCGTCTCTCTGAAGCTGAAGTTGTACGGCCCGAACAGGGTCGGCAGGCCGAGTATCGCCGGCTCCATGAGATTGTGGCCGCCTTTGTTGCTGCCGCGATAGAACAGACTCCCGCCCACGAACGCGATGTCCGCCGCAGCGTAGAGCGTTCGAAGCTCGCCTACCGTATCGACGATGAGCACGCCGTCCGGCCCTGGCGCCGTTCGCTCACCCCGATCGACGGCAGTCTTGAGAACGGCTAGCTGGCCTCTCGCCTGCACAGCCTGCTCGACGCGCGCGGCATCGGTCGGGTAGCGCGGCACGATAATCAATGCGCCCCGGTGACCCTGATGCCTCAGGTTGAGAAATGCGTCCAGGAGGATCCCGTCCTCCCTTTCGTGCACGCTGCCGCCAATGATGACCACGTCCTCGCTGCCGTAGCCCAGCGCAGACCTAATCTCGCGCGCGTGGTCCGACGGCGTTACAGGCTGCGCCAGGTCGTATTTCATATTGCCGGTGACGCGGAGCCGAGATTCCGGCACGCCGAGCCGGCGCAAGCGTTCGGCATGCTCGTCGGTCTGGACGGCCAGCAACGCTATGTGACGCAGCATCATCGGCAACAGCCGCATCCTTACGTTGCGCTGGTAGGACGTCAACGACATCTTACCGTTGACGACTCCGACAGGAATCTCCAGCCGCTGGGCGGCGGACAGAAAATTCGGCCAGAAATCCGACTCCACGATTACGATCAGGCGCGGATTGAATAATTTTAGAAAGCGGGAAACGATGAAGGTCAAATCGAAG
Source organism: Gammaproteobacteria bacterium (assembly GCA_036443505.1). GTDB lineage: Bacteria > Pseudomonadota > Gammaproteobacteria > Steroidobacterales > Rariloculaceae > SMWC01. The sequence goes on from JAZFYK010000132.1 coordinate 1,577, forward strand.
GGAAAGAAGATTACGCGGTGCTTTGGAAAGGCGCGCCGAGCAGCGGCCAGGCCGGTAGAGGAGTACGCTGAGATAACGAGCGGCGTAGCCGGCATGTCCTTCTCGAGGAGGTCCACGAGCGGCCTGAGTAATGAAATCTCTCCGGCCGAGGCGCCGTGCAGCCAGATGGAGTTTTTGAGGCCGGGACCCAGCCCCCAGCCGAAGCGCGTCAGTAACCCGTGCCTGTCTCCACGCACGATGAGCCGATAGACCAACCACGGCAAAGCCACGACGGTGGCAACGAGATACGCTAAATTCAGTAATCGCCCCATACGATAAGCGGTGCTACCCCCTGCAGGGCGTGGTCAGACGCCGCTATTCTAATGCTATTCGGGACGCCCGGGGGGCGCGGTTAGCCTCCCAGGACCAGGAAGTCTCTCGAAGCGCCGGCGTCCTCATCCGGCGACAGCCGGGGCGAATAATCATCTATCCAGGCACGGATCAGGTCGCTTCGCATCGGCCTGGCGATTCGAAAACCCTGCGCCATTTCACAACCGAGGTCGCGGACCATGGCAAGACTCTCGTCGCTGTCGACCCCTTCGGCAACGACGTGCATGTCCAGCGCGTGCGCGAGATCGATGACAGCTCTCACGATCTTTTGATCAGTTTCATCGACGTTAATGGTTTCAATGAATGTCTTGTCCAGCTTGATTTCTGTGGCCGGCACCAGCTTCAGATAGTTCAACGAAGAATAGCCCTTGCCGAAATCATCGATGGCGAGGTCGACGTCCATCTCGCGGACCCTCTGCAGGTTCGACAGAGATTGGCTATCGTCCGGTAGCAAGCTGTCCTCGGTCAACTCGATCGCGAGACGAACGTTATACTTGGCCAGCTCGTTCCTCAAGGCCTCGAGACGATCGCAGAACTCAGCGTGATTCACCGCCTGGGGCGCGACGTTAACAGCCAGGCCGAACATCTTTTTGAAGCGTTGCCACCCTCGAACCGCTTCGAGAACCTTGTCGAAAACCAACCAGGTTAGCGGAACGATTGCTCCTGAGCGCTCCGCCAGCGGAATGAAATCCTCCGGCGACACCGCTCTGCCGTCAGCGGCTTTCCAGCGTACGAGTGCTTCAATACCTGAGACATTGCCTTTCCGGAGATCTACCTTGGGCTGATAGTAGACATCCAGATTTCCGTCGGCGATTGCTCGCTTCAGGTCGCTCTCCAGCTTCCAAAGTGTCGCCTGCTGTTTCGTGGAATCGGGCTGATAGATGTCATAGGGCAGATCTCCGTCCCGCGCATTCTTCAGAGCGAGATCCGCGCGGCGGAAAAGGCTGGCGGCCTTGTCAGCGTGTAGGGGGTGCATGGCAACGCCCAATGCGACGTCGACCAGAAAGCTTTCCTCATCCACCTCCATCTGGGGTTGATACTTCTCGGTAATGAGCGCGGCCACGTCCGCGACCTCGGATTCCGAGTCCGCGGTGACGAGAACGGCGAAACGGCGCCCCGATAGGCGAATGATGGGGGTCCCCTGCGGAAGCGCGCCCCGTAGCGTCTCGGCGTACTCCGCGCAGAATTTGCGCGATTGCTCGCTGCCGAAGGTCGTATTGATTCTGTTAAATGTGTCGATCTGGCCGAGCAACAGGCCCGTGAGCCGCTCCGGCGGTTGCTGGCTAAGGAATTGATCGATAAAGCGAATACTGGGGCTGACTCGCTTTTTCGATTGTTTGCGGCTCTTGGCAGTCATCTCGCAGACTGATCCCTGATCGACGCACAGATTCGCTGATTTGACCAGAACCCCCGAGATAGCGCTGTGAGGGCTGTCACGCTGGCTCGAATGGCACTCAGGAACGGGAAACGGTCATAGCGGAGAGTCTACGCACGCGTCGCCGAACAAAATCCGAACTGGTTCAAACTTCGCAGAGTCCCGTGCCTGGACAGACCACGTTGCGTGGTGCTTAGACGGTGATATGACCCTCGAGATACTCGACCGCATGGCCCGCGATGAGGACTCGATCGCCCCGGTGCTCACAATGCAGCTCGGCGCCACGGGCCGAGGCCTGGCGGGCGAGAATCTCACGCTTTCCTAGTCTGTTCGCCCAGTAGGGGACCAGGCCGCAGTGGATCGATCCCGTAGCAGGATCCTCTGGAATCCCATAGCTCGGGGCAAAATACCGCGAGACGCAGTCGGAGGTATCGCCAGGCGCCGTGACGGCGACACCGGCCGGGTGCAGCCGACTCAACAACTCAAAATCGGGTCGAACCGCTCGAATCTGAGCTTCGTCTTCGAGGACGACAAAATAATTGTCTTGTGCAGGCACGACGAAGACAGCGGTGGGCTCAACGCCCAGGCCATCCAGGAGCTCAGGCGGGCCAGGATCAACGGCGATAAGTTCCCACACGGGGAAATTCATGACCAAGCGTGTGTCGGCCCGACTCACGGTCAGGGTGCCGCTCAGAGTCTCGAAGCGAACCTCGTGCCCGCCCGGTTCGAGCTTCTCGAAGATAACGAAGGCTGCGGCCAGCGTAGCGTGACCACAGAGTTTGGCCTCCACGATCGGCGTAAACCACCGCAGCTGATAGCTGTCGCCGTCGGCCACGAAGAAAGCCGTCTCTGAGAGATTGTTCTCCGCCGCAACGGCCTGGAGAATCGAATCGTCCAGCCACGCCTCGAGCGGAACCACGGCCGCCGGGTTGCCGCCGAAACGCTTATCGGTAAAGGCGTCAACCTGAAAGATCCGCAACCTGGGCATCGCCTACTCGAACGTGCCGCTCAGGCGACCACATGCATCGTGAGCCACTCGGCGACCAGCGCGGGCTTCGCCTCGCCTTCAATCTCGATTGTCACCTTAGCTTTCACGAGCACCTGGCCGGCGCGCTCGCGAGCTTCCGCAAGTATGGCGACGGCGCGAATCCGGTCATTGACCTTGACGGGCGAGGCGAACCGAACTTTGTCGAAGCCGTAGTTAATCACCATCTTCGACCCCTCCAGCGCAGGGGCGAAATCCTTACAGAACCCCACGATCAGGGATAACGTCAACATGCCGTGAGCGATTGTGCCGCCGAGGCCCGCGGCCACCGCACGCTCGGGGTCGACGTGAATGAACTGCCGATCCACCGTCACGTCGGCGAACTTATTGATACGCTCCTGATCGATAACGAACCACTCGGAAGTCCCAAGCTCCTGGCCCACAAGTTCAAAGAGCTGATCCTTCGTCATCGTTTTCGACATACAATACTCCGCGATCGGAGGGACCGAGGCCCAAAAGATCGCTAGCATACTTGAGAATTCAGCAAACTTCGCGGCGGGCGCGACACTCAGACGTTCTATAATCGCGGCATGACGACTCTCGTAAGACCTTTTGCGGCGCTGCGACCTGAGGCCGAACATGCCGCGGCTGTCATCGCGCCTCCGTATGATGTGGTCAGCGCGGCGGAAGCCCGCGAGCTGGTCGCCGGACGACCGAATAGTTTTTTGCATATTTCGCGACCCGAGATCGATCTACCTTCGGATACGGACCCCTACTCGGAGGCCGTTTACGCCAGAGGCGCAGAGAATCTAAACCGTTTGACCGCGCTCGGATTTCTGATCCGGGATCCGGCCCCGAGCTACTACGTCTACCGAATGCGGATGGGCGATCACGAGCAGACCGGCGTGGCCCTGACAGCCTCTGTCACGGCGTATGACGCCAACCGCATACGCAAGCATGAGCGCACGCGACCCGATAAGGAGACCGACCGCGTGCGGAATATGGCCAGCCTCAATGCCCAGACGGGCCCGGTACTCAGTGTTTATCGGGCCGACGACGCGATCAAGGCCCGGCTGGACCGGATCAAGCAGGAGGCCCCGACCCTCGATGTGACTGGGCAACACGATGTCGCCCATACGCTCTGGCGTGTGGATCAGGCCGATGATGTGCAGGCCCTGACGGACGCGTTCAACGCGATGGACGTGCTCTATATCGCGGACGGCCATCATCGGGCCGCGGCGGCGTCTCGAGTCGCCGCCGAGGTCTCCGCGACGAACTCCGCTGCTCAACCGCGCAACGCTGATTTCTTTCTTTCCGTGGTTTTCCCCCACGACGAAGTGAGTATTCTGGGTTACAACCGCCTGGTCAGAGATCTGAATGGCCTCTCGCCGCAACAATTGGTGGACCGCTTGACTGAGAAATTCGACGTCGAGCCCGAGGAAGGATCCGTCGAGCCCGACGCGCCGGGTAGTTTCGGCATGTATGCCGACGGGCAGTGGTACCGTCTCACGCTACACACGGAGCTGATTCCCGAGCGAGACCCGGTCGGCCAGCTGGATGTGAGCCTCTTACAAGACCAGCTACTCGGGCCTGTTCTCGGCGTCGGAGATCCACGTCTCGACCCCCGCCTCGAGTTCGTCGGCGGCATCCGTGGCCGGGACGCGCTGCAGCGACGGGTGGATGACGGAGACGCCGCGATCGCATTTACGCTCTACCCCACGAGTATGGAACAGCTGATGGCAGTTGCCGATTCCGAACAGCTCATGCCGCCGAAGTCTACCTGGTTTGAGCCCAAGCTCGCCGACGGCCTGCTGACCCACGTACTGGATTGAGGTCGCGTCTCGTCTCGAGCGCGCCTACGCGACAGCAGGTATGATGGCACGAATGAGAATGATCGCCGCATTGTTGCTGACCTTGCTAGGTGTTGGCCCGGTCTTCGCGCTGGCGCCTGCAACCGGAACGCTTCTCGTGGCGACCGACGAGCTCCGGGATCCAAGATTTTCCGAGACGGTCATCTTGTTGCTGCACTATGGCCCGGATGGCGCCGTCGGCGTTGCCATCAACCGTCCGACGTGGGTCGAAGCCGCCGAGGCCTTCCCGGACATGCCGTTCCTCGAGGAGTACACGGGCCACATCTACTTCGGTGGTCCGGTCGCACCGGCCAATCTCGTCACGCTCGTCAGAATCCCCGATATCGGCGAGCTCGACTTCAAACCGATCGTCGACGACGTGTACGTCGGTGCGGATCCGGACTTTCTGAACCAAGCGGTTGCCGTCGCCAACACTGAGCAGGCGCTACGCGTGTACGCCGGCTACGCGAGTTGGGGGGGTGGCCAACTCGATCGTGAGATCGCGGCCGGTAGCTGGCGCGTCATAACGGCGAGCGCGGAGGTCGTATTCGACAGTGAGCCCTTAGAGCTGTGGGTGGAGTTACATGCGCCCGAGACTGAGTTGACGGTCTCTCGTCGAGAGAATCACCCGGCAGTCGCATCGCGTTGAGCCCAGACTCAGCGAGCCGTGCGGTACGCCTACTACTCCAGACTCAGAGCCAGTGATAAGGCCATCTATCGTCGCAGCGATTCGATAGAGGCCCTGGAATTGACCGGCTCACAAGAGCTGCGACCAATCGTCAGGCGACTCGAAGAAGCCCTGGCGGCGGAAGATCGCAACGAGGTCGAACTCACAGCGCGGGAGCTTACTAACGAGCTTGTTGAACAGTTAGCCGTCAGCCCCGTGACAGTGAAAGTGCTAACCGCACGCCCGAGCGACGACTGGGGTGAACTGCATGGTCTCTACGAGGAACCCGAAGGACGACGACGTGCTCGAATTACGGTATGGATGCGTACCGCACGGCACAAGAAAGTCGTCGCCTTCCGGACTTTTCTACGGACGGTGCTGCACGAGATCTGCCACCACCTGGATTACGAACTCCTGGAGCTGGCGGACTCATTTCATACCGAAGGCTTTTTCAAACGCGAGTCGAGCCTGTTTCACCAGCTGGTGCCGGCAAAGCACTAACCGGCTTTAGACCAGAGTTTATAGTTCCCCCGCGCCTCGTCGAATTCAAGCCCTATCGAACCGTGCTCCGCCGCATCCTCGAGGAGCCCCGAGAAATTTTGATAGCCGTAGTAACTCTCATTGAATCCCGGGTAGACCCGCTTTACCGTCTGTTTGACGATGGAACCCCAGAGTGGGTCATACTCCGCCTCCAGTGAGCTCACGGTAGTAGCAAGACGCTCGAACGCCTCCTGCTGTTTGGCCGATTGACCTTTCTTTCGTTTCGGCCGGACACGATTCGATTCTCTGATCAGGTCGTCGTAAAATATAAATTCGTCGCAGTTACCTGCCAACAAGTCTGACGTCGAGCTGCGCACGCCACAACCGATGACGCGCTTGTCGTTCTCTTTGAGCTTCGATGCCAGCGGCGAGAAGTCGCTGTCGCCTGTCAGTAGTGCGAAGGCATCGATGTGTGTCTTGGCGTAGCAGAGATCGATCGCGTCGACCACCATGCGAATGTCTGCGCTATTCTTACCGCTGACTGAGGAATGAGGTATATCCACCATCTCGAAGCCGTTCGCATGAAACTCCTTCATATATTCCTTGTAACGAGTCCAGTCGCAGTAGGCACGCTTGAATACGATACGGCCCCTCTCGAGTAATCGCTTGAGCACGAGATCCACCTGAAAGCGGCCGTGTTTGCTGTCACGGGCACCGAGCGCCAGGTTTTCGAAGTCGACGAATACGGCGAGTGTGATCTCGGAGCGAGCGAGAGGATCTGAGTTCATCGGGGAGTTGTACTCTTCGACGGACGGGCTGCCATGGTGAGGTATAGCGGTGTCGGCCGCAAGGCCGTGAGCCAGTCGTAATGATACGATCCCCGTAGCTCGTCGGCGGAATCAGCAACCGGAACACGATGCACATTGTCGTCTTGACGCTCGTCACACTGCTACTGATCCTGGGCCCCGGCCTCTGGGTCAAGTCCGTGATGGCCCGCTATAGCCTGCCGGCGGATCGCTACAGCAAGAGTGGCGAGGATATCGCCCGGGAACTCCTGAATCACCTCGGCCTGCATGACGTCGGCACCGAGAAGACGGAGGCCGGCGACCATTACGACCCGATTACGAAGGTCGTGCGTCTCTCGCCCGCCGTCTTCAACGGGCACTCGCTGACGGCCATCACCGTGTCCGCGCACGAGGTGGGCCACGCACTACAGGACGCCAAAGGGTTTCGCCCCTTGAAATGGCGTACCCGCCTCGTCAAGTGGGTCGGCCCTATCGAAAAATTGGGTGCCGGCCTGCTCATGGTAGCGCCCTTTTCGGTAGCGCTCACGCGGGCGCCCGTCATCGGGTTGCTGACATTTCTCGGCGGCATGCTGACCCTGAGCTCGGGCACAGCGGTTCATTTCTTAACGCTGCCCACCGAGTTCGACGCGAGTTTTGGCCGCGCACTGCCGCTCCTCGATCGGCAGCGTATCCTTCGACCGGGCGATGAGCACAAGGCGCGGCGACTTCTGACCGCAGCGGCACTGACCTACGTATCAGGCTCGCTGACCAGCCTGCTCAACATCGCTCGTTGGTGGGCGATTCTGAGACGCTAATACCGTGACGGGACCCTACTCGGGTCATTACAATGCCGCAGGCTCGGCAGAGTGCCCGAAACGGGCCGGTCCGAGAGAGACCCGGAGACAGGCTTAAAACGATGACAAGACGGTCACGCAAGCGTAAGCAAACGCGCCCGGAAACGCCGGCTGAACCCCTAGCGCCCGCGACGCCCGCGAATTTCGTGCTACCCGGCGTACTCGCATGCTTTTTCCTGTCGGGTTTCGCGGCGTTGCTCTATCAGACGGCATGGCTACGGCAATTCTCGTTGGTGTTCGGAACCAGCGAGCTCGCGGTCGCGGCGGTACTGGCTGCCTACATGGGTGGCCTGGCGGCCGGCGCCGCAGTCGCTGGGCGCTACATCGGCCGTGTGCGGCGGCCGATCCTCGTGTACGGCGTGCTCGAAGCCGGCATTGCGCTGTCAGCCCTGGCCGTGCCGCTGCTATTGGCAGGCGCCAGGGCGCTGTACACACTGGCGCTCGGAGATCAGCCCGCCCCGCCCGACGCGGCAACGATCGGCCAGCCGGTGTTCTACCTCGTTGTAGCCTTTATCGTCCTCGCGTTGCCCACGGGCTTTATGGGAGCGACGCTGCCGCTGCTGACTCGGCATGCGGTCACGAGCGACAAACAGATCGGACCCAGGGTCGCTTTGCTGTACGCGACCAACACCTTCGGTGCGGTGCTCGGTACGATCGTTGCAGCATTTCTGTTGCTACCAGCATTGGGTCTGGCGGGAACGATCTGGGTAGGAGTCGCGGTCAATGTCGCGGTCTTCGCTATCGCGGCGCTGCTGGCCAAGCGGGCGCCGTCGCTCGCGTCCACAGGCGACGTGTTCGAGCCGTCGACGGCGAGCGCCAAGGGGTTCTTCGGCGCCTGCATTGCACCGTTCCTGGCCGGAGACCGGCCGGTCGGCGAGCGTCTGGGCGTGGTATTCCGGATGCAGTCCGGCTGGATACTGCCATTGATATTGGTCTCCGGAGCCAACGCATTCCTCTACGAGGTTTTGTGGACACGGATGCTGACTCACATAATGGGCGGCAGCATCTACGCTTTTGCCACGATGCTCGCAGCGTTCCTGACGGGCATCGCGCTGGGCGGCGGCCTGGCTGGGAGATTCGCGGCGGACCGCGACCGGGCCGCGCTGGCATTTGGCGTCACTCAGATCGCGATTGCCGTGCTGTCGATGGCCGTCTACGCCTGGATGGGGCCACTCATTCCCGAGGGCAAGACGACGCAGGAGCTGGCCGTTTATGCGGTCAGCGTGATGTTGCCGGCGACCATTTTCATCGGCGCGACGTTTCCGCTCGCCGTGCGCATACTGGCGAGGGACGAGCGCGAAGCGAGCTCAGGAACGGCGCGTGTATATGCGTGGAACACGGTCGGTGCAATCGTCGGCGCGATCGCCGCCGGCTTCTTCCTGATCCCGGGACTGGGCTTCGAGGGCGCGATTCGGGTCGCCGTATCCGTCAATCTTGCGCTGGCGGTCTGGACCATCGCCTTTGTCGCCACACCGAAACGCATCTACACGGGCGCCGTCACTGCCGGACTCCTGCTGACGCTCGTGATCTACCACCCCGCTCGTCCTCAGGCGGTCGTCTCCAGTACGGGTATTACACTGAGCGAGAACCCCGAGCCTGAAGAACTTTTCTATGGCGTCGGCCGCTCGTCCACCGTGATGCTACTTAGCGAAGGCGCGTATTTCTATCTTTGGAC
>JAZFYK010000133.1:0-19398 GCA_036443505.1 Gammaproteobacteria bacterium
CCGAGCGCCAGGCCCCGACCTCCGGCTGCGTTCGGGCTCTCCATCGAGTACAGCAGCCATTCGTCTGCCCGGAAGGGCCGATGAAACCACATCGCGTGATCGAGGCTCGCCATCTGCACCTTGCCCTGCTCGAAATGGATGCCATGCGGGAGTGTGGTCGTGCCGATCAGCTGGAAGTCGGAAAAATAAGCCAGCAGATTGCGATGCAGAGACGGCTGGTCCGGTAGTCGATCGATAGCCCTCATCCACAAATGCCGGACCGGTTCCGACGGCTCCAGCGAGAGCAGACTCACGGGCTCAACAGGTCGGATCTCGAACGGGCGCTTGCGGGTCAAGTAGCGGCGCATTTTCTCGGGGACGTTTTCCAACACGTCCTCGGGGGTGTCGGCCAGATCCTGCAGCTCGTCGGGGCCTGGCACGTCAGGGATCGTGGCCTGATGCTCGAGGCCTTGTTCCGGAACCTGGAAGGACGCCGTCATATTGAAGATCGGCCGGCCATGTTGAATCGCGACAACCCGCCGGTTGCTGAAGCTGCGACCATCTCGCGCGATGTCGACGTCATAGACGATCGGCGCGTTCACGTCGCCGGCGCGCAGGAAGTACGCGTGCAATGAGTGCGCCTCGCGGCCCTCGACCGTGTAGTTCGCTGCGGTCAGCGCCTGACCGAGCACCTGCCCGCCGAATACGCGCGGGCTGCCGATGTCACGACTCTGACCGCGGAAGATGCGGTCTTCGAGTCGCTCAAGCTCGAGCAAGGTCAACAGATCGCCAAGCATCGGCTTCATGAGCTTAGTCCTGTGGGGGTCGATTCAATCGAGCGATGAGACTTGACGTGTCCCAACGGCTACCGCCCATATCAACGATATCGGCATAGAATTGATCGACGAGCGCCGCGACGGGTAACTCCGCGCCGTTACGCCGCGCTTCCTCGAGACAGATGCGCAGATCTTTTCGCATCCATTCCACGGCAAAACCAAACTCGAACTGCCCTTTCGCCATCGTTTCCCAGCGATTGACCATCTGCCAGGACTGGGCCGCGCCTTTACTGATCACGTCGACAACCGCCTCGGGCTCCAGTCCGGCGCGAAGTGCGAAATTCAGCGCCTCCGAGAAGCCCTGGACTACACCCGCGATCGCTATCTGGTTAACCATCTTCGTTAGCTGACCCGTCCCTGCGGGTCCGATTAACCGGACTCTCTTCGCGTACGCCCCGATGAGCGGCTCAGCGCGTTCATAGGCGTCCGCTTCCCCGCCCACCATGACTGTAAGCTCGCCGCCCTCTGCGCCGGCTTGCCCCCCGGACACCGGCGCATCGAGACACTGCACGCCGTGGGTCTGCCCGGCCGCCGCGATCTCGCGCGCCAAACCCGCGGACGCCGTCGTGTGATCGATAAAGATTGTCCCGGGCTCCATGGCCTGCAAAACGCCGCCGGTCGCCAGAACCACTTCGCGAACATCGGGATCATCGCCGAGGCACGTAAAGACGGTCTCGGCACCCGCTGCCGCTTCCGCCGCGGTCGCCGCCATGTCACCCTGAAACTCGCGGCACCAGAGATCGGCCTTCTGTTGCGTGCGGTTGAACACGGTCACGTTGAAACCGGACCGGCTCAACCATCCGGCCATTGGGAACCCGATTACGCCCAATCCAAGAAAAGCGACGTTCTTTATCAAGCGGATGATTTCGGCCGGGAGGCCGTTCCTTTAATGAAACGGATCGAGCGCTACCTTAGCATTGCAGCTACATTCTCAACAAACCGATCGAGCGGTGCAGCTTCGCGAGCGGTGCGTCGATACGCTAATGCCCAGAAAAAGCTGACGAGTCGCGATAGTCGTATGACGTCAGCGAATTTCTTCGTGCTGAAAGGTGGAGCCGCGTCCTGATAGTAGGCGTCGAGCAAACAGGCTTGCTGAGCTTCATCGAAGTCATTCATGCTCGCCAGACTCGCGAGGTCGAGGATCGGCTCCGCGCGGACCGCGTACTCGAAATCGATAAACCATAGCCGGCCATCATCAAGGATGTTGGCTGCCGCGAGATCGTTGTGGCAAAGCGTCGCCGGGGAACTCTCGGCGTCATACGCGCGCGCCAGCTCGAGGAATTCCCCGCCCCACTTCAGCTGCTCAGGCGTCAAACGCTGCTGCTCTCCGGCCACGCGCCGATAGGCTTCCGCAATGCGGGTCGCCCGGTACGACGGTAAGTCACCCTCCGGGCGATGTAAGTCACGAAGCCGCTTGGCGATGCGAGTTATGTTGTCGGGTTCGCGCGCATCGACCGTACGCCAGGGCGTCGCCTGGGAGAGGTAGTGCGTAATCAGCACGCCCTCACTCGGTTCACTGGTGACCATCGGTGGCGTAAGCTCCGCGGCACTGAGCTTCTCGAGCAGCCGCTGCTCGGTAGCCAACTCGAGGCCGAAGGATTTGTCTCCGCCGACCGGAAGACGCACGACCCAGTCCCCCCCGTCGCTCGAGAGCCGGTAACTGCGCTCGTACAATCCGCCACCGAGCGCCGTTATCTTCAGGTCGCGAGCTGCAACACCCAGCGTGCGACACAGCCTGTCCAGGTCCGCCTGATCGAGACCGGCCGGCGTGACCATTTAAACAGTCGCCGCGGCCGACGCCTCGGCTTTCCAATCGCGCCACCAGCAGCGGAAGCCGATCACTATCATGACGAGATACAAAACGAACAGGCCAGCCGTGAGATAGAGTTCTCGTGAAATATAAAGATAGACAGACAGGCCGTCGATCACAAACCAGTATGCCCAGTTCTCCAACACTTTACGCGCGACCATGAAAGTCGTCACGACCGCAGCCACGGTCGTAAGCGAGTCCAGGTAGGGAAAGGCGGCGTCCGTCGCTTTTAGTGCCCAACCGAACACGAGGGTCAATCCCAGGATGCCTCCGATTGCGATGGCATGATGGCGGAGCCTCCAGGTGACGATGCGCAGACCTTGATGCTCGACACCTCCGTGCTTCCATTGGTACCAGCCGTAGACGGCCATCGCCGCGTAGAAGATCTGCAGGACCGATTCCATATAGAGCTGCGCATTAAAAAAGATCACGAGATAGATCAGGACGCTCGCAAGCGCTGCCGCCCAGCAGAGGATATTCTGGCGGATCACCAGAAGCAGATAGGCGATCGCGAGCAATACTGCCACGGCTTCAGCCACAGACATGGCCTCGGCCGCCGCAGCGAGCTTATTCAAAAACGTCAAACACCAACCTCGGCTGTGACTCGCAGCGAGAGTTCCTCACTCAAAAAGAGTATCTGGCAGAGATCCCGACTACCCGAGGCTCGCCGTACTGGTAATAGGATTCGTTCACCCAGCCTTTACGTGGATCATTGCCAAAATACAGGCCGTGAACGGCGTAGTCCTCATCGGTCAAATTCCGTCCCCAGAGTTGTATCTCGGTTCTCCCCAGTCGATAGCGGAGACTCGCGTTCATCAGGATGTAGCTGTCGACGCTCTCGGTGTGATAGTAGCCATAAAAGCTGTCGTCACGTCCTTCCAGCTCCAGTCGAGCACTGAGCCTATCGCTGAACGCCAGGTTGGTCCCCAGGTTGAATTGCCACTCAGGCGACTTGGCCTGGTCGATGTCGTAGCGGGTAATGAAGTCGTCCAAATTCAGATCGAATGTCGTGATCTCCTCGATCTCTGTCTCTAGCCATCCGAGAGAGCCAAACAGCTCCACCTGACTCGAGATTTGATAGTTCAGCTCGATCTCCGCACCCCAGTTGGATCCATCCACGTTATCCAGGAAACCGATCCACAGGAAGTTCACGCCGTCCCACATCCACGACTCCAACTGAGCATCATCCCTGTCCATATGAAAGACCGCGGCGCGCAACGCCAGCCGATTGTCGAGGTAGGCGCCCTTGAGCCCCAACTCCCGGTTAAGCAGGGTCTCCGTGTCGACTCTGAGTCTGGGTTGCATGAACGCTTGAAACACCGGCTGCATAAAGGGCAGGTTTGCGCTCGCCTCCGTGTTGACGCCGCCGGCTTTGGTGCCACGGGAGAGCGTTGCGTACAGTAAGGTACTCCCCGCAGCTTGATAGGCCAGAGTCAGCTCACCGCTCGCCAGACTGTCGTCGCTGCTCGACTGAAAACCGAATGTATCCTCATAGTTATCGTCGAAGCGCTCATACCGAATACCCACCGTCAGTGTCAGTCGCTCATTGACGGCAGTCTCGACCTGTCCATAGATGGCCCGTCGCTCCGCCTCGTAGACGCTGAAGAAATCCCCGTAGTACTCGCGGTGCAGATCTTCGTCTCTCTGCTGGGCGTAGATCCCGACGACGTACTGAGTATCGGCTTCGGGCGAATTGTGCAGTAGGCGGATGTCCAGCGAGACCTCGTTGCGATCTCTGAGATAGTTGTCCGTGTTGGAGAATAGATCGAAGACAGGATCGCAGAGTGTGCCATCGCAGATGCCGACGAACGTCCAATCTTCATCGAAGCCGTATTCGAGATCGCTCTCAAGCCAGGTCGCCACCGCCTGCAGAGTCGAGGATTCACCGACTTGCCATTCGGCCGATCCAGCCAGCGCGAGACTTTCCTGGTTATCGTGGCCCGGTTCATCCGATAACGTGTCCTGCGAGTTGTCGAGGGAGAACGCGTCATAGCCGTTTTGCCCGTCGAAGTAGAGTGCGGTCAGGCTGTAGTCAGATCTGTCGCTGGGGTCGAGATGCAGGACCGCACGAACGGAGGTCTCGTCGTAACCATTGGTGTTATCCCGTCCGAGAAATACATTGTCGATATATCCGTCGCTCTTGTTCTGCTGCATCGCCAATCGTCCCGTGACCGTGTCACTCAATGGCCCGCTGATGGCACCTCCGACGTTCCAGCTCCCGTAGTTACCCGCACCGACCTTGATGTAACCCTCGAGTGATTCTGTAGGCCTGTTGCTGCGGATGTTCACCATTCCGGCCAGCGCACTGCCGCCGAAACGCGTCCCTTGAGGGCCACGCAGAATCTCCACCTGCTGCGCGTCGAAGAGCATGCCCGCGTTGGCCGTGCCTCCCAGGTTGATGTCGTCCACGGTAATGCCGACCGAAGGGAAGTGTTTCGGATCGACGAACTGTTCCAAGTCACCGACCCCACGCACTTGCAGGAACCGGGCCCGGGAGCCCCCGCTGGAGTAATTGACGTTCGGCGCGGTATTGAGCACCGCCTCCAGATGCAGCGCGGCCCGATTTTCAATCATGGCTTCATCGATCACCGTGATGCTGCCCGGCGTGTTCATTAGCTCGTTGTCGCGAAACCCGGCGGTAATTACGACCTCCTCGAGAACGGGAGATGCTCGGTCCTCCTGCGCATGCAGGAAAGCGGGTGACAACGACATCACGATCGCAATTAAGATGGTGGATCTCATCTCGGATCTCCTTCGCGAACGAGATCCGGGCCGTACCGAGAAAGGGGAATTCCGTGGCGGCCTTCCGTCCCTTCGCCGGTGCTAACCGGATCAGGTTCAAAGGGTTAGTTGGCTCAACGCCAACCTCTCAGGCCGTTTCCGACCACCCCTCGGTTCTGTTGAGGCTCAAGTGTAACTTAAGGCGCAGCCAGTGTCCTCACTCTTCGAGCCGCGGCATGAGTTCGGCCAGGTTACAGGGTCGTGTTCGGTAATCGAGTTGTAACGCGATGATCTTGTCCCATCCCGTAATACAGGCGTTGGTCGAACCCGGCAGGCAGAAGACGTATGTACCGTTAGCGACCCCTGCCAGGCACCGCGACTGCAGACTCGAGGTTCCTATCTCGTCGAAGGAAATCGCCCGGAACATTTCACCGAAGCCCTCGATTTCTCTATCCAGTAGCACGCTGACGGCCTCGGGCGTCCCATCACGTCCCGTCACGCCTGTGCCGCCTGTGCAAATGACAACCTCGATATGCGGGTCCGCTATCCATCGGGATAGCGTCGCTCGAATAGCGTAAACGTCATCCCTGACGAGGGCTCGGTCACGAAGCTCATGTCCCGCGCCGGTGAGGCGCTCAACGAGCAGGCTGCCGGAAGTGTCGGTCTCTTGTGTTCGCGTATCCGAGATCGTGAGAACGGCAGCGCCGAGCGGCTTGAACGGTCTTTGTTCCTCAGCGGACATTGCTTTGCTACCTTGTCAGGATTCCCACGGCGTCGCAAGATCGCAAGCCATGCGCACGGCGTCCTCTCTGCCGCCGTAATAACCCCGTCGCGCGCCGGCTTCCTGAAACCCCAAACGCCTGTAGAAAGCCATGGCCGGCTGGTTGCCAGCGCGTACCTCCAGGTGCACGAGAAACGTACCGGCAGTCCGCGCTGAGGAGTGCAGCCACTCGAGCAGGCCGCGCCCTACGCCCATCCGTTGATAACCAGGCTGGACGGCTAGCAGGCTCAGATGCGCACGGTCGTCCAGAAATTCCATGATCGCGAAACCGACGAGTTTGCGTGCAGCTCGTGCAGTAATGACCACACAATCGGGATTTGCCAGGCAGTGCACTATCCGCCGTTCGTTCCACGACCACGGCAAGCCATGCTCAATCAATGTTCGCGCCATGTTCGCGATGGCACACGCGTCCCTGCGTTTCGCAAGGCTCAATCGGATGTTCACGAAACCCCGTTCCTGTCTCTTGTGTCTCTCGTGTGTCTTGAGTGGAGGGATGGACAGTACCGATAGACTACCGTATTCCCTGCAAGACGGCGATGTCGATACGCGATAGCGAGTGACGCTCGAGCCCACGGGCTGGAGCACGACAGTTATGTGAACTCTCTTCCAGTATAGTGATGCTATGACCGTTCGCACCCCAGTATCCTCGAATGGACTCTGGTGCGTGTTATTGGCGGCCGGAGGATCGCGGCGCCTCGGCTATCCCAAGCAACTCATCCGCGATCCGGTACGGCCTATGATTCTCAGGGCGGTAGACGCGGCAGAGGCCGTCACCCCGGACCGGGTGCTTGTAGTCCTCGGCGCGCATTCGTTACGCCTGCGTGCGCTGCTGGCCCGGAATCACGACAACCTGACTGTCGTCAGGAACGCAAGTTGGCAGGACGGCATTGCGAGTTCCTTGATCGCGGGCGTTAACGCCGTCCCGGCCGAAGCGAGAGGCGTACTCGTGCTCCTGACGGATCAGCCGGGCATCGGTGCCACCTCGTTGCGGCGTCTCGTCGAGGCCTGGCAGCGACGGCCGAATCGGGCGGTCGCCGCCGGGTACGAGGGCGGGCTGGGTGTCCCGGCGATCCTGCCGCGCCGGATCTGGCGTCGGCTCCGCGAGCTCGAGGGGGACGTCGGAGCCAAAGCCGTACTCAGCAACGCTGGTTCGAGCACGATCGTGCTGAGCATGCCGGAGGCGGCCTTCGATGTGGATACGAGCGACGACGTTACAAAATCGTATCGCGCTCCGCTGAGGCAGTTCCTGTCACGCAGTTGATCCAGCCCGACGGGCCGTTGCGGTAGTGTTCTTTTTTCCAGATGGGTAAGCGCTGCTTGAGCTCATCGATGATGTAACGGCTGGCATCGAACGCGACGCCCCGATGAGCTGCGCTGACACCGACCCAGACCGCACAGTCGCCGATCTCCAGACGACCCACGCGGTGTTGACCGGACGCTGCGAGCAGGTCGAAACGTTCGGCCGCTTCCGCGAGAATCCGCTCTCCCTCTTTGCTCGCTATTGGCGCGTGCGCTTCGTATTCCAGGGCGGTAACCGGCTCACCGTCGCTGTGATCCCGCACCCAACCCTCGAACGAGACGCAGGCGCCGGCGGCTTCACGGCTCAAGTTCGCTTTCAGCGCCTCGGGATCGATGCGCTGATCCGTGATCTCGAAACTCATCCCCCCGCCACTGGCGGGAAGAACAGCACGACGTCACCCTCCGCAAGCGGGGCCGTCCATGCAGCAAGCTCGTCATTGATCGCGACTTTACAGCGCGTCACAGAGTCAGCGAAGCCATGCCTGGCCGACACCTCCGCATAGAGTTCCTCGGCCGTCGCTGCCGACGTTGTGAGGGTCTCTAGATTCCGGCCGGCATGCTCTCGGAACACGGCGAAATATTGCGCAGTCACATCGATCACACTTATACCGCTTCCCCGAAGTCCTTTTTGCCGCCGGTCTTCGAGATGAGCCTCACGTCTCTGATCTCGATACCGTGAGAGAGTGCCTTGCACATGTCATACACCGTCAGCGCAGCCGTCATCGCCCCCGTCAGGGCCTCCATCTCGACACCCGTCTTGTGTGTCGCGCGAACTGCGCATTCGATAACGACCTCGCCCTCGGGACCCCAGTCGATAGAGATATTGCAGTCCTCCAGCGGTATGGAATGACAGAAGGGTATGAGTTCGTGCGTGCGCTTCGCGGCCATGACGCCCGCCACGATTGCCGTATCGAAGACTGGCCCCTTCTTGCTGCGCAGCGTTTCTCCCATCTGTGTATCGGCGATCACGTTCTCAGGGAAGAGGACGACTGCTCGAGCCCGAGCCGTTCTCTGCGTCACCGTTTTGTCTCCTACATCCACCATCGTTGGCCGATCGGCAGGATCTACATGCGTCAGCATCAGCCTCCAATCCTATACATCTCGATACGGGACTCGCGCGACTCGTCGGTATTTTTCTCTCTAAGTTCGCTGTAGCGATCCGCCCGCCGCCGCCAGATATTTTGGAGTAGCCCCACGAGATCTGCGTCGCTGGCCCCGCCGCGCAACGGGCCACGGAGATTGATCCCTTCGCTGGCGAAGAGGCAGGTGTAGATCGTGCCGTCCGCCGACAGCCGGGCTCGGTGACAAGCGCCGCAGAACGGCTCGCTCACAGAGGAGATAAAACCGATCTCCCCCTGGCCGTCCGTAAACGCATAGCGTCGAGCGACTTCGCCTTTGTAGTTACGATCCAGCGGCTCGAGCGGCCAACGCGCCGAGATCTTCTCCACGAGCTCTTTCGATGAAACTACCTCATCGAGACGCCAGCCGTTTAACGTCCCAACGTCCATGTATTCGATGAACCGCAGAATCAGCCCCGAGCCGCGAACGAAGTCGAGCAAGTCCATGACCGTATGGTCATTCTTGCCCTTCTGGATGACGACATTGAGTTTAATCGGGCCGAGACCTGCTTTCTGCGCGGCTTCGATTCCTTCCAGCACGTTTTGGATGTCGCCGCGCCCGCCACTCATGTCTCTGAAGACAGTCTCGTCAAGGCTGTCCACGCTGACCGTGACGCGCCTGAGCCCCGCCGCCTGCAGGTCCCTCGCCCGTTCGGCGAGTCGCGTCCCGTTGGTCGTCAGCGCCAGGTCGTCGAGCCCGGGCAAGGAGCTGAGCTTACCGACGATGTCGACGATATCCCGGCGTAGCAACGGCTCGCCACCCGTAAGCCGCAGCTTGGTCACCCCGAGTTGCATGAAGACGCCTGCAACCCGTTTGAGCTCGCCGGCGGTCAGCCAATGCTGGCGCGGCAGGAACTCGTAGTCCTCGCCATAGATATCGGCGGGCATACAATAGGGACAGCGGTAGTTACAGCGATCGGTGACGGAGATTCGCAGATCGCGCAGCGGTCGCGACAAGGTATCGGTGACCTTGCTCGACGCATGCCATTGAGTAACCTTGCTAGTCATCTTGCCTACCGTGCTAGTGGGAACTGGCTAACCGGGCGCTGGGGGCACCCGTCATACTAACTCATGCGCGAGCGGGGCCCTATCGAATATCCTCGGGCAAGTAGCCGCCCGGGACGCCATCCCGAGAGAAGACGATCTGCCATAATTGGTTGCCCCCGGCGCGGAAACCACCGGCACACGCGAGTAGATAATAACGCCACATTCGGAAGAAGCGCTCGCTATAGTCCACGCGCAACTCGCCCCACGCTCCCTCGAAATTCTCGTACCAGCACATGAGCGTGCGCTCATAATCCTGAGGGAAGTTGTGCCAATCTTCGAAGTTGAGCTGGCCCTCGGCCGCCGTCGAGATCTGCAGCGGCGAGGGCAGCATCCCGTTCGGGAAGATATAGCGCGTCAGCCACGGGTCGGTACGGGCCTGCGAAAACTTGCTGCCGATCGTGTGAAGCAGAGACAAGCCACCCGGCTCGAGACAACGCCGTATGACTTCCATGTACGAGCGATAGTTCTTGTGCCCGACGTGCTCGAACATCCCGATGGAGAAAATCCGATCGAACCGTTCGTCGAGTTCACGATAATCCTGCACCCGGATCTCTATCGGAAGATCCTTGCAAAGTTCACTCGCCACCTTGAGCTGGTCCTCGGAGATTGTGATACCGGTGCCCGTGACGCCGTACTTCTGACTGAGATAGTGCAAGGCTCCGCCCCAACCGCAGCCGATATCCAGGACCTTCATGCCGGGCTCCAGTTCGAGCTTGCGCGCGATCAGATCCAGCTTGTGTTCTTGCGCTTCGTCCAGTGTCGTCGCATGTTTCCAGTACGCGCAGCTATAGAGCATGCGCTTGTCCAGCATGGCACGATAGAGACTCTGGCCCAGGTCGTAATGCTCGTGCCCGACCTGGAACGCCCTCGCCCGGCGCTGCAGATTCACGAGCCGCGCCTGCAGCACGAACAACAGATATTTGAACGGGCGGATCTGCCGATGGAAGTCCGCGCGGAATGCCCGGCAGATCATCTCGTCGAGTTGGTCGCACTCCCACCAACCGTCCATGTAGGTCTCCCCGACACCGAGCATGCCTTGGGCGACCACGCGCGCGTACATGTCCTCGTTGAGGACCCGGACGTCCCACGGGCGATCGCCGCCGATGCGGATATCCGCGGAAGCCAGCATCGCCTCAACTCGCTGTTGATAACGTTGGGAAGCCATACGATTCGATCAGACCGGTTTCTTGTATTTGTTAACCGCAATAGTAACAGACGGTTAGGGCGGCCACCTCCGGGATGAGGTATCGGCCGCCAGGGCCTGGGTCAGGATGCGGGCTGCTAACGCTGCGACTGCTCTAGCGCTTGACGCTCAAGCTTGGCCCAGGAGTCGCGCAGGCTGACGGTACGCGACCAAACCCGCGGTCCATCCCCTGTCCCACCTGTATCGACAATGAAATAACCCTGTCGTTCAAACTGAAAGATCTCCCCCGGGAGTGCGGCACCGAGGGCCGGTTCGAGCGCAGCGTCGGACACAACCTCGAGCGAGTCTTCGTTCAGATGCTGCGCGAGATCGCCATCGCCGTGGTCCGGATTCGGTACCTTGAACAACCGGTCATATAAGCGTACTTCGGCGTGGGCCGCGTGGCGGGCGGAGACCCAATGGATGGTGCCCTTCACTTTTCTCCGGCTTTGCTCGGAGCCACTCCTGGTCTCGGGATCATAGCTGCAGTGCAACTCGGTTACCTGACCCGAGGCATCCTTGATGACTGCCAGACATTTTATAATGTAAGCGTAACGCAGACGGACCTCGCCACCTGGAACGAGCCGGCGGAACTTGCCAGGCGGATCTTCCATGAAGTCATCCCGCTCGATATAGATCTCGCGGGCGAAAGGCACGCGACGGGAGCCCAGATCGGCCCGATTGGGGTGGTTGGCGGCATCAAGCCACTCCTCATCGCCGTCCGGGTAGTTATCGATCACGAGCTTGAGCGGCCGGATGACAGCGAAGCGGCGCGGCGCATGTTCGTTCAGTTCCTCTCTGACAGAGTTCTCGAGCGATCCAAGCTCGATCACGTTGTCCTTCTTCGTGACGCCGATGCGGTCGATAAAATCCCGGATCGCTGCGGGCGGATAGCCACGCCGCCTCATTCCGGATAGCGTGGGCATGCGCGGATCATCCCAACCATCGACATGCCCCTCGTCAACGAGCCGTTTGAGCTTCCGCTTACTCATCACCGTGTACATGAGATTCAGGCGCGAAAACTCGATCTGCTGCGGATGGTTGGGGAGGCGGGATTGCTCTATGAGCCAGTTATACAGCGGTCGATGGTCCTCGAACTCCAGGCTGCAAAGAGAGTGAGTGGTTCCCTCCAATGCGTCCGAGAGGGTGTGCGCGAAGTCGTACAGCGGATAGATGTGCCAGCTATCTCCCGTTCTTTGATGAGGCACGTCGCGGATTCGATACAGCGTAGGATCACGCATATTCATGTTGGGTGACGCCATGTCGATCTTCGCGCGCAGGACATGCTCGCCCTCATCGAAGTCACCACGATGCATCGCCGCGAACAGCGAGAGATTCTCTTCCACCGAACGCTCTCGATAGGGGCTCGGTTTGCCCGGTTCGGTGAGCGTCCCGCGATATTCACGGATCTCCGCCGTGTCGAGGCTGTCGACATACGCCTTTCCCGCCTCGATCAGCTCGACGGCAAGCTCGTAGAGTCGCGGAAAATAATCGGAAGCATGGGTCAGTTCGGCCCACTCGAACCCTAGCCAGCGAACATCCAGCTCGATGGCCTCGACGAACTCGGTATCTTCCGTCGCGGGATTCGTGTCATCGAAACGCAAGTAGCACTGACCATCGAACTCGGCCGCAATATTAAATGAGAGGCAGATCGCCTTGGCGTGGCCAATGTGCAGGTAACCGTTGGGCTCCGGCGGAAATCGCGTCTGCACTCGTCCACCGTGCTTTCCTGCGTCGACATCGGCCGCGACAATCTGGCGGATAAAATCGGGCCCGCGCGTTGATTCCTTATCCATTGGACGCAATTGTCGTTCATGAGCCCTACCGCGCACAATTCATCACCACGACTCAAATCTGGCAGAAGCACGTAAGCCAGGGCAGAATGGACAGATGCGTAGACGTTCCTTTCTCTACGGCGGACTCGGGGCTTTAGCCGCCTGCACGCAGCCTCAGGATACGCCTGAAATCGCTGCTTCGGACGAGCGGCATCGGTGGCGGATGGTGACCTCCTGGCCGCCGAACTTTCCCGGCCATGGAGTCTCCGCCAGCCGGCTCGCCCGGCGATTCGAGGATCTGTCCGGCGGGCGCCTCACAGTCGAGGTCTTTGCCGCGGGCGAACTGATCCCGGCCCTCGAGGTCCTCGATGCCGTCTCGAGGGGAACGATCCAACTGGGACATAGCGCCCCAATCTATTGGCGGGGTAAGATCCCGGCAGCGCAGCTGTTCGGCAGCGTACCCTTCGGCATGACGCCGGACGTCTTCAACGCGTGGATCTTCCATGGCGGCGGCCTGGCGCTCTGGCGGGAAGCGTACGCCCCGCAGAACGTCGTCCCGTTTCCGGCGGGTAATACGGGCCCGCAGATGGGCGGCTGGTTCAACCGGGAGATCAACTCCCTGGCGGATCTCCAGGGGCTGAAGATGCGAATACCGGGCCTTGGTGCTGAGGTGATGCAAAGGGCGGGCGTGTTGCCCGTTCTCACGGCCGGGTCGGAGATGTTTACCGCGCTACAGACGGGCGCGATCGACGCGACGGAGTGGGTCGGGCCGTACAACGACATGGCGTTCGGCCTGCATCAGGCCGCGAGGTATTACTACTACCCTGGCTGGCAGGAACCGTCCGGCCCATTGGAACTGCTCGTGTCGAGACAGGCCTTCGAGACACTCTCGGCAGAGCTGCAACACATCGTCGAGACCGCTTGCATGGCTGAGAATAGCTTCCTTCTCGCCGAGTTCAATACGCGAAATCATGAGGCGCTGAAGACATTGACCGAGGAGCATCAGGTCGAGCTACGGCGCTTTCCCGACGATGTCCTCGAGGCCCTGCAGCGCTACAGCCTCGAAGTCCTGGACGATCTGGCCGCGACGGATCCGCTGGTCGCCCGCGTCTACGCCTCTTACCGGAGCTTCAGCGAGAGCATCGCTCCCTGGCTCGAGATCTCCACGCCGAGCAACGCCCCAACGGGCAACCTCGGCTGATTCTAGATTTAGCACATTTATGGAAGATGGGCGCACTTTAACGACATTTAGGCGCATTTTACTGACTTTTAGTGCTTGGCTGCCGCTCCTAGGCCTACCGGCTGTCAGCGGCTGCAGCGTCAATCCCGTGACGGGCGAGCGCGAGCTATCGCTCGTGTCGACGGCCGATCAGATCGCGATCGGCGAGGCCCAATACTTCGCTTCACGGCAGATGCAGGGCGGCGATTTCGTGATCGACCCGGCGCTGAACGCCTACGTCGCGAGTGTGGGCAGCCGACTCGCAAACCAGAGCGACCTGGCGCTGCCATATGAGTTTGTCGTCCTCAACAGCTCGGTGCCCAACGCCTGGGCATTGCCGGGCGGCAAAATCGCGGTGAACCGGGGCCTCCTGCTCGAACTCGACTCCGAAGCCGAACTGGCTGCCGTTCTCAGCCACGAGATCGTCCACGCTGCCGCCGGTCACGGCGCCCAGGCGATGCAGCGAAATATGATTCTGCAAGGCGTACTACTGGCGACCAGCGTCGCCGCACAACGCGGCGACTATTCGGAGCTCGCTATCGGCGCGGCCAGCGTGGGCGCAGGGCTATTGAACCAACGCTATGGCCGGAATGCGGAGCTCGAGGCCGATTATTACGGCATGGGCTATCTCGCTTCGACCGGCTACGACCCCGAGGCAGCTGTCGCCCTGCAAGAGACGTTCGTGCGGCTTTCCGAGGGCCGCTCCGAGGGCTGGCTCGCGGGCCTTTTCGCGAGTCACCCTCCGTCACAGGAACGCGTCGATCGAAATCGATCGACTGCAGCGACGCTCGGTGCGGGCGGTGTGTTGGAGCGAGAGCGCTTCCGGATGGCGAGCAGTGAGCTGCAGCGCACCCGGCCCGCTTACGCCGCTCATGACGAAGGCCGTACCGCGCTCGTAGAGGGCCGCCTGCAGGATGCGGCCCGGTTCGCAGACGAAGCCATCCGGCTCGTGCCTGAGGAGGCACAGTTCCACGCGTTGCAGGGCGACGTGGACTTCCGGCGGGACCTCTTCGCGGCGGCTATCGATCATTACGCGGATGCCCTCGCGCGACACGATAAGTTTTTCTACTACCACCTGCAGAAAGGCCTCGCTCATCAGGCGCTCAATCAACGCGACGCGGCACAGACTCATCTGGAGACCAGCGTCAACCTGCTCGCGACCGCCGACGCGCACTATGCGTTAGGAGCCTTAGCTGAGTCGCGCGGCGACCGCGAAACGGCTCTCGAACACTATTCGGTCGCCGCGGAATCCAACAGTCCGGCCGGCGAAGCCGCGCAGGAGGCGATGATCCGTCTCGATCTTCCGCAAAATCCGGGCCGGTACCTGCAGCTTGCCACGTACACCGATTCCCAGGGTCAGCTGATCATTCAGGTCGGCAACCCGACGGGTGTGACCGTGACAGATCTCGGCTTGGTGATTCGGTACGTCGACAGCCAGGGAGGTATACGGCAGGTTAACCGAACGCTGAGCCAGACCTTCCAGCCCGGGGCAGGTACGCGACTCGCCACTGGCCTGGGCCCTTTCGTCGATTCCGCCGCCTATCAGGTCGAGTTCCAGACGGCCCGAGTCGTCAAAAATTAGGCTCGGCTACGTTGTGACTTCGACCGACGCTGCCCGGCGCGCCGACCGGTCCTCGGCCTCAAGCACGGCCAGTATCTTTCTGAGCCAGACCAGCGACACCATGCCGAGCAGCAGGTGGGAGACTGCGTTCGCCCAGAAGATCCCCGTGATACCGATCGATCGTGACAAGATCCACGCCAGTGGCAGATAAACCATAAAGAGCTTGACGAAGGTCAGGATCGCTGCGGGCATTGGGCGTCCCAGCGAGTTGAAGCTCCCGACTGCAATCATCATCAGCGCGAACGGCCCTAACGTGAATGGCACGATTCGCAGATACGCGACAGCCGTCTCTACGACCACGGGATTATTGTCGAAGAGCCCGACCAGGGGGCGTGCGAACGCGAACAATACGCCGGCGAACAAGAGCGTATACACCAGCAGGAATCGATTGGATAAGTGAATCGCGCTGCGCACGCGATCCATGCGCCCTGCTCCATAGTTCTGGCCTGCAATCGGGCCTACGGAAGACTGCAACGCAAATACGACGATCAGTACGACGGATTCGACCCTGGAAGCGACAGCGAAACCGGCTACGGACTCTGGGCCGAAGGTCGCAACCATCGCCGTGATCGCGGCAAAGGTTACCGGTAGCAGGAGATTTGTCGCGATCGCCGGCACGCCGACATGTAGCAACCGCCTCCACGAATCCCAGAGACGATCGATGCTCACGTAGCGGCCGCGAATCAAACGTTCGCGCCGGTACAGGATCGTCAGCGACGCCGCGACCGTAAGGGCGTTCGCCACCACGGTCGCGATTGCCGCGCCCTGTAGCTCGAGTCGAGGCAGCCCCCAAAGACCGAAGATCAACAGCGGATCCAGGATGAGATTTACGACCGCCGAGAGACTCAGAATGATTGCCGGCACGCGGGCGTCGCCCGTGGCCCGAAGCGCAAAGTTGCCGACCATCGGCAGAATAAACAGTACGCTGCCGAGGTAATAGGGGCGCATGTAGTCACGAATGAGCGGCAGTGTTCTTTCATCGGCACCGAGTGCTCGAAACAGCGGCTCGATCGTCGCAAGCCCGATGACGAGCAGGATGGCTCCCAGCAATGCCCCCAACAGTAAAGCGTGAGTCGTGATGCGTTGCACGACCTCGCGGTCGGCCGTACCCAGGAGACGCGCGATGACGCTGGAGGTGCCGATGCCCACACCGAGACCGAGGGCAACCATTGCAAAAGACACGGGAAACGTGAAGCCCATTGCCGCCAACGGCAGCGTTCCGAGTTGGCCGACGAAATAAGTATCCGCGATGCTGTAGGAGTTCAACGCGACGAAGCCGACGGCCATCGGCAGGGCCAATGCCCTGAGATGGCGGCCGACTGGCCCGGTCGTCAAACGTGGGACGATGGTTTCTTTCGGCACGACACGGACTAGAAGGCGTAGTCCAACCGGTAAACGAAACTTCTACAAGCGGGTCGCAGGGCTGTAACGTCGCCCTCGGGCCACGGCTGATAACGCGAGCTCATCAGCGAGTCGAGGCTCGCGGCGCGAAAAATCTCATCCGAGAGTTCTATGAACTCGGGGTTCTGAACCTCGCCATTGGAATCGACCTCGAAACAGAGCACGACACGCCCTTCTATCGCCTCGCGAATCGCCTGCCTTGGGTAGGACGGCGTCACACTGACCGCAGTGACGAGCGGCACCATCATCGCGGCCGACCGCTCCGGTGCTTCAACGAAAATGCCGAGGGCGACGTCCTCCTGTGCCTCGGAACACCACCAGCCACCGAGCAAATTCAATGTTCGCCACTCGCCACCAAGTGTCGAGCGGCGCAGGCTCGCCTCAAAATCCCGGCCCGACCGGGAATCGGTAAACGAGAGGAGGTCTTCCTCTACCTGCCAACGGGACAGCGGCATCCAGGGACGAGCTACGTCTTCGCTGGGTTTCGCCATGAGCGTGGACTGGTCCGGCGCGAAGCTCAGCAGCACGCGCTCATCGCCGAGCGCGGGGTTACCGTACATGATGCAATTCCAGGTACCGCGGGGGTCGATCAAGTCGCCGTTCGCCGACGGGTCTTCCTGGACCATGCCGACGGCGGAGTACGCCGTCAGAAGCAGCGCTGCCAGAACCTTAGCTCGCATATTGCTTCCCGAGTGGTTGCCGCGCTTAGTCCGAGTGCTTGACAAGGCTGGGCGTGTTGTGGAGACGGCTATTGATGGTCCTCCACGATCACCCGCGGACGCAGCCCCACCTCGTTGATCATGCCGCGTAGCTGGATCACCTGCTTGGCATTGGGGTTGAGCGCCGCAGCCGAATCCAAATCGAAAGTAGCTTCGGAGAGCATGCCTTTGAGAAAGTAAGCGTAAGCACGATTGCAATAGGCCCGCCAGTTTCGCGAACTCATGCTTAAGGATTCCTCACAGAACGGTATGGCGATATCAGGTTCGCCCTTTGCCGCATGCGCCGCGCATAAATTGGACAACGCCGCCGTCCGATCCGATGGGTTAGGCTGATAGCGAGTCAGGCCCAGGTGCGTTAGGCGGATGCCTTCGTCGTATTGGCCCACACGGATCGCGAAGGATCCCGCGGAGAGAAACTCGTTGCCACCACCAATGATGGAGCGGTTATCGGCCTGCTGGGCGCAGACGGTAGTCGCTACCAGATAGCCCGCAAAACAAACTACCAAATTGCGGCCCATATTCTCCTCCTCGACCGTTCAGTATAGCACTGGCAGCGCATGGCGGACGTCCGTACTCATACCTAGAAACAAGGAGTTAGCCTATGGCACCATGGGCAACCCCGGCCGTTCCCGCCGGGGGCAACGGAGAGAACATGACCGACGTCGCCGACGCGGAACGCTTGATACTTGAGCGCATGTCGTCGTTCGGGTCGCGGACGGTGTCTCTCGCCGACGCCGCGGATGCGGTACTCGCCGAAGTAGTATCCGCCGAGCGGGACCAACCACCCTTCGACCGAGTCACGATGGACGGCATCGCGATCGCCTATCGCGACTGGCAAGCGGGCACACGAACGTTTGAAATTACCGGGACCCAGGGCGCAGGCGCGCCCGCATTGAGTGTCGCAGCTGCCGGGCAATGCGTGGAGATCATGACCGGGGCCATGCTGCCGGAGAATGCGGACAGCGTCATCCCCGTAGAGCGAATCACCCGAACACAAGATGAGGCCCAGGTCGACGATTCCGCCGAGGTCTCGCCCGGGCAATTTGTCCATCCTCGCGGCTCCGACGGCAAAGCCGGCACTCCACTGTTACATCCTGGCACCCGGCTCGGCCCTCCTGAAATCGCTGTGCTTGCCAGCGCCGGATGTGCAGAGGCGCAGGTCGCGGCGCTGCCACTCGTAGCGGTCGTCTCTACCGGCGACGAACTCGTTGATGTTGAAGAACCGATCGCCGCTTATCAGATCCGTTCGAGCAATGACCGCGCGATAGAAGCCAGCCTGACACGCCACGGCGTGGCACGAGTCACACGCTCACGGCTCAGAGACGAGCGCGACAAGATGCTCGAAGCGATTCGTGAGCTACACGATCGGAGTGACGTTCTTATTCTCAGCGGCGGTGTGTCGATGGGTCAGTACGACTTCGTCCCAAGCGTGCTCGAGGAACTCGACGTGAATCTCGTGTTCCATCGAATCGAGCAACGCCCGGGGCGGCCGATGTGGTTCGGCCTTAGTCACGACACCAAACCCGTCTTCGCGCTTCCGGGTAACCCCGTGTCGACCATGGTCTGTCTAAGCCGCTACGTCTTACCGGCCCTGCAACAGGCGCTCGGGCTCCCGCCCGCGAGCGCCGAACGCGTTACGCTCGCGACCGACGTCGAGTTCCCTGCCGATCTGGCCTATTTCCTGCCGGTCGTCGTCACCTGGACCGACGCCGGTGTCGGCATGGCGGAGCCGCGGCCGACCAACACGTCGGGTGACTTCGTCAGCTTGGCCGGGACAGACGGCTTCGTCGAACTGCCTCGCGGTCAGGATATCTACGCCAAGGGCACCGTCGTACGGCTGTTCCGCTGGTAAACGCTGCCAGTATCGCACGGGGCGTGGGCATGATAGT
>JAZFYK010000134.1:0-8756 GCA_036443505.1 Gammaproteobacteria bacterium
ATGCTCGCGCTGCAGCTGGCCCAGGTCTTCGCGCCGCTGGTCCGAGTGCTGGGCGTCGGGCCTGCGTTGTCGCCCGTATGGCAACGGCTGGTCGATGTCGCCGTCGAACCGTTGAGACTCCTGGAACAATTGAACGACCCGCGCGACTTGTACGCTTACTGTTTCTGTGAGGCCCGTTAGAGTCCGAGTTAATTCAGTCTTCTATCAGTAAGAGTTCCGAATTTTTCGGATAGTCATAGAACACGAGCTCCGCGCCGGCTTCGGTTATCCGCGACCACTCTTCCGTCTTGAAGTCCATCGCAACGACACCGCTGGTGGGCAAGTTGTGCATGCTCAGTGACGGCAGCAGCTCATTGACGAGATCCGTCAAGCCCGGGTTGTGGCCGACGATCAGGAGATCGCCGATGTTGTCGTCCTGACCGCAGATCAGCTCGAGAATTGTTTCCGCCGTAGCGAGGTAGAGCGCTTTCTCGATCTGCAGAGACTTAGCCGGATACTGCAGCGCTTCCGCGACGATCTTCGCGGTCCGGCGCGCACGTTTCGCGGAGCTTGCGATGATGACCGCCGGTCGGGAACCGCGTGCCGCCATTCGTTTGCCCATCTTTGGCGCGTCGCGTTTGCCGCGACCCGACAGACCTCGATCATGATCGGCTGATAAGGGATTCGACCAGCTCGATTTCGCGTGGCGGAGTAGTGTCAGTCGCTTCATGGCAGCGCGACGCTCAGAGCAAGCCAGCTTCCAGCCGTGCCTCCTCCGACATCATCGATTGGTCCCAGGGAGGATCGAACACGAGCTCGACCTCGGCTCGCTCTACGGTGGGGACGATTTCGATTTTCTCTCGAACGTCCTCCATGAGGATATCTCCCATGCCACAACCGGGCGCCGTGAGTGTCATTTCGACCTCGACGATGCGCTGCCCGGCGTCGTTCAGTTCGACCTCGCAACGATAGACGAGTCCCAGGTCTACGATATTGATCGGGATCTCGGGGTCGAAGCACGTTTTTAGCTGTTGCCATATGACCGACTCGAACTCTTCCTCCGTCGCGTCGGGAGGAACCTCCGGAGGTTTTACTGGCTCTTTGCCGATCGCATCGGCGTCGATTCCGGCGATCCGAAACAAGTTACCTTCGATATAGAGCGTGAAACTGCCGCCCAGCGCCTGCGTGATAAATCCGGACGTGCCTTCGGGCAAAGTGATCTCGTCACCGGCTGGTATGAGGACGGCAGCGCACTCCCGAGAGAGTACGATCGCTTCATTTTGCGGGTAGTACACGTCTCACTCCGTTGAAACTTCGTCATCCGCACCGGTCAGTGCGCTCTTGAGGGCATGCCAGGGCAAGCTCGCGCACTTAACCCGCATAGGATATTCACGGACTCCGGAGAGCGCGGCCAGCTTATCCAGTTCCTGAGCGCTGTCGTCGAACTCTGCCGCGGTCAGCATGTCGTGTATTTTCTCAAACAGATCCAGATTGTCCTTCAACGACGCGCCCTTGACCCTCTCGGTCATCAGTGACGAAGACGCCATGGAGATCGCGCACCCTGTTCCTTTGAAGCGGATATCCTGCACGGTGTCCCCATTCAGCTTCACATAGAGCGTCATGCGGTCGCCGCAGAGCGGGTTCACGCCCTCGACGACGCGGTCCGCATCTTCCAGCTCACCGAAGTTACGAGGCCGACGGTTGTGATCGAGGATTACCTCGCGGTAGAGGTCCTGCAGGTCGTTCAACCGAACATCTCCAAGGCTTGCCGCAGGCCGTGTATCAAGCTGTCCACGTCGTCTCGATTGTTATAAAGCGCGAATGAGGCGCGAGCCGTGGCCGGCACCTCGAAAAAATCCATGACCGGCATGGCGCAATGATGGCCTGTGCGTATCGCAACGCCCTCTCGATCGACGACCGTGCCCAGGTCATGGGCGTGAATCTTGTCGAAGACGAACGAGAGCACGCTGGCTTTATGAGTCGCGGTGCCTATGACTCGCGTGCCCGGCAGTTGCAGAAGCTCATTCGTGGCGTACTGAAGGAGATCCTGCTCGTGTTGAGCCAGTGCGTCGAAATCGATAGCGCTGAGATAGTCGATCGCAGCGCCCAAGCCAATCGCGCCCGTGATGTTCGGCGTGCCGGCCTCGAACCGATGGGGCAGGGCGTTATAGGTCGTGCCCTCGAAGCTCACCGTCAGGATCATCTCGCCGCCGCCCTGGTAAGGAGGCATCGCCTCCAATAACGCGCTTTTACCGTACAGGATGCCAATCCCTGTCGGGCCGAACATCTTGTGACCGGACAGCGTGTAGAAATCGCAATCCAATGCCTGGACGTCGATTCTCAGGTGCGGCGCGGCTTGCGCGCCGTCGATCGACACCAGCGCACCGGCCTCGTGTGCTTCGGCAATGAGGTCCTGCAGCGGATTGATCGTACCCAGGGCATTGGAGACGTGGCAGAGTGCGACGATCTTTGTATTCTTGTTCAGGCAGGCCGTAAATCCCTCTCTATCGAGCTCGCCGGTCGAGGTAATGGGGGCCGGGATCACGCGCGCGCCCAGCCGCTCACAGATGAGCTGCCACGGCACGATGTTGGAGTGGTGCTCCATCCGCGTGACCAGGACTTCATCGCCGGGCCCAAGGCACACGCGGCCCAGGCTAGCCGCGACCAGGTTGATCGAGCCCGTCGTGCCGCCGGTAAAGATAACTTCGGAGTTGCTCTCGGCGTTGATATAGGCACGGATTTTTTCTCTAGCGCCTTCGTACGCCTCCGTCGATCGTTGGCTAAGCTCGTGAACGCCGCGATGAACATTGGCGTGATCATGTTGCTCGTGATACACCATCGCATCGATTACAGCTTGAGGGCGTTGCGAGGACGCGGCGCTATCCAGATAGACCAACGGCTTGCCACGCACTTCCTGATGCAGGGCCGGAAAATCCGCTCTGAGGGAGTCGATGTCGGTGATTGGTCCTTCGTGGACAGCCGACGGTTCGAGTCGTGGCGCGATCACAGGAGTTCGTCCCACCGTTGTCGACCCGGCAGATGGTTCAAGACCTTTCGTGCCAGCCGCTCCCTGAGTTCCGGCATGTCGAGGCGCTTCAGGATATCGTTGGCGAACGCGAACGTCAGTAGTCCGCGGGCAGTCTCGGCGTCCACGCCTCTTGAGCGCAGATAGAAAAGTTGGTCTTCGTCCAGTTGCCCGACAGTTGCCCCGTGTGAGCACTTCACGTCGTCGGCATAGATCTCGAGTTCCGGCTTCGTGTCGATCTCGCCGCGATCGGAGAGTAGTAGATTGTCACTGGACTGCGTCGCATCGATCTTCTGTGCATTTCTGTGAACGACGACTTTGCCGTTGAACACACCGTGGCCGCGATCTCCGATGATGCTTTTGAACGCTTCCTGGCTCACGGTTCTGGGCGCGGAGTGATCGATTCTGAGGTGATTATCGATATGCTGTCCTTCGGCCGCGATAAAGACGCCGAACAGCTCGCAACTCGCCCCCGGCTTCGCCAGATCGACGTGGACGTCATTCCGTACGAGCTTGCCGCCTAAGTCAACGTAACCAAGTTTGATCTTTGCATCCTCGGCAAGCTCGGCTGTTAGCAGTTCGGTATGCAGGTGCGCCGGACCTTGCTCCTGTAGCCGATAGAGCGTGAGTTCGGAACGCGGCGCTTGCGAGATCTGTGTGACGACGTTCGTCCAGCCTGAGCACTCGGCCGTACCGAGAAAATGCTGAACGACCTGGAGTGTCGAGTCGGGCCCGAGATCGATGACGACACGGGGCTGCGGCGCGATATTCGGCCGCTCACTGGCGACGAAAACCAGGTGTATCGGTTTCTCTACCCGCGTGCCGTCCGCGACGCGAATACAGGCGCCGTTCGTGGCGAATGCAGTATTGAGTGCCGCCAGCGGCCGGCCGTCGAGCTCGGTCTCCGCGGCCATGTGCTCGGAGCTGGTCCAGGCCTGTTCCAGGCTCAGAATCTCCAGGCCGTCCTGCGACGGTGGCGTCTTGTCGCCTGCGATCCGATGCCCATCCACAAAGACGATCGGAGCGTAGTCACCGCTGAGCCCCAACTCATCGATCAGTTGCCGCGCTTGAGAGGCGCTGTCTGATGGGGGTGAATCCGGGATCGGATCGAATTCTCCGGTCGCGATCGGTTTGAGGTCGGTGTAACGCCAGTCCTCCAACTTTCGGGTGGGGTAGCCCGCGGCATTGAAGCTCGACATGGCGTTCTCGCGTGCCGCGCGGATCGCATCGGTGCCAGGCAGGTCTTTAAGCCGGCTACGAAACAGATCCTGGAGGTACTCCTGCGTCATGCGCTATTGGCCTGATCCTGCACCCAGTCATAACCGCGCTCGTCCAACTCGCGCGCCAAGGCGGCATCCCCGCTCTTAGCAATCCGGCCATCGGACAGCACATGCACGTAATCAGGGACGACGAGCTCCAACAGGCGTTCGTAATGAGTCACCAGGATCATGGACCGATCCGGGCCGCGAAGGCCGTTCATCCCGGCCGCAACCACCTTCAATGCGTCGACATCCAACCCGGAATCCGTTTCATCGAGGATCGCCAGTGTGGGCCGCAAGACCAGCATCTGGAGTATCTCGTTACGCTTTTTCTCGCCGCCGGAAAACCCCTCGGTCACGCCGCGAGTCAGGAACTCCTTCGGAATCTGCATGGACTCGATTTGGTCCTTCATGAGTTTCATGAATTCGAAGGCGTCCATCTCGCTTTCGCCGCGCGCGGCTCGCTGTGCGTTAAGGGCCGCCTTGAGGAGATAGGTGTTATTCACGCCCGGGATCTCGGTCGGATATTGAAAGCCGAGGAACAAGCCGGCCTGTGCCCGCTCTTCAGGGGCCATGACGAGTAAATCCTGTCCGAGGAAACTGATCGAGCCCTTCACGACTTCATAGTCTTCGCGGCCGGCAATAACCTGAGCCAGCGTGCTCTTGCCGGAGCCGTTGGGTCCCATGATGGCGTGCACTTCGCCGGCGGCGACATCCAGGTTTACCCCGTTCAGAATCGAGTGATCGTCGACGCGGACATGTAAGTCTCTAATTCGCAGCATTCGCTAAAACTCTATCCTTGTTGGACCACTAGCCTATGGCGCCTTCCAGGCTCACGTTCAGCAGATTCTGTGCCTCCACGGCGAACTCCATCGGAAGTGTCTTGAAGACCTCACGGCAAAAGCCGTTGACGATCAGATTCATGGCATCCTCCTCGGACAGCCCACGCTGGCGGCAATAGAAGAGCTGATCCTCACTGATCTTCGATGTGGTGGCTTCATGCTCGATGCGCGCGCTGCGTTCCCGCACCTCCATATAGGGAAAAGTGTGTGCGCCTGATTGGTCACCGATGAGCAACGAGTCGCACTGCGTATAGTTGCGTGCGCCACGCGCCGTCGGCATGACCCGGACCAGGCCACGGTAGGAGTTCTGCGCGTGGCCGGCCGAGATACCCTTCGAAATTATCGTGCTGCGCGTATTGCGGCCGATATGAATCATCTTGGTGCCGGTATCGGCTTGCTGGTAATTGTTCGCGACCGCGACGGAGTAGAACTCGCCCACGGAGTCATCACCGCGCAGGACGCAACTCGGATACTTCCAGGTGATCGCTGAGCCAGTCTCGACCTGGGTCCATGAGATCTTCGACCTCGCGCCACGGCAGTCGCCGCGTTTCGTGACGAAGTTATAGATGCCGCCGACACCGTTCTCATCGCCCGGATACCAATTCTGCACGGTGGCGTATTTGATCTCGGCATCCTCCAGCGCCACGAGCTCCACGACCGCGGCGTGCAGCTGGTTTTCGTCACGCATCGGTGCGGTGCAGCCCTCGAGGTAACTCACGTGGCTGCCGGCCTCCGCGATGATCAGCGTGCGCTCGAACTGTCCGGTATTCGCCGCGTTGATTCGGAAGTAGGTGGAGAGTTCCATCGGGCACCGCACGCCCTTGGGGATGTAGACGAACGAGCCGTCGCTGAAGACCGCCGAGTTCAGGGCTGCGAAGAAGTTGTCTCGTTGCGGCACGACCGTGCCGAGATAGCGTTCTACGAGTTCCGGATGCTCTCGCACGGCCTCGGAGAATGGGCAGAAGATGACACCCGCGTCGGCTAGTTTTTTCTGGAAAGTCGTCGCCACAGAGACGCTATCGAATACCGCGTCGACCGCGACGCCCGCCAGGCGAGCTCGCTCGTGCAACGGAATACCGAGTTTCTCGTAAGTCTCCAGAAGCTTCGGGTCGACTTCATCGAGACTCTTGGGCGCGTCCGCCTGGCTTTTCGGTGCCGCGTAGTAGGAGATCGACTGGAAGTCGATCGGGTTGTAACGGACATGGGCCCACTTCGGTTCGGTCATCGTGAGCCAGTGCCGGTAGGCTTTCAGGCGCCACTCGGTCAGAAATTCAGGCTCCCTCTTCTTCTTGGAGATCAACCGGACGACGTCCTCGTCCAGACCCGGCGGTATGAGATCCTGCTCGATGTCGGTGACGAAACCGTGCTGGTACTTCTTTTCGACCAGGTCGGAGAAATTCTCGGAGTTCGTTGACATGTCCGATCGCGTCCTTTCGGCTAGCGGGTTGCGGCGGGGCCGAGGATGTCGGCTCTGAGCCGGGGAGGCGGCATTGGCAGCCCCCGCGTTTGCAGGTCGGCGAGGCTGACCTCGGTTAATGCTCGACGAATGCTCAGACTGATTTTTTGCCAGGCGGATCCAACCTGGCAGGTGGGCTCGAGACGGCAGTGGCCCGCAGGGGAGCTGCATTCTGTTATCGCGACCGGGCCTTCGATCGCGTCAATAATCTGGGCCGCGGTAATCTCGTCGTCCGGCCGCGCGAGGGCATAGCCGCCGTGCGAACCGCGTTCGGACACCACGAGTCCGGCATGAGCCAACGCTTTTAAGAGCTTGCTGACCGTCGGCTGGGAGAGATGAGTAGCATCGGCGACCTGGCCGGCACTGGCGAGCCCCTCGCCATCGGCCGGGAGTTGAGCCAATACGAGCGTGCCGTAATCCGTTAGTTTGCTTATGCGCAGCATGGCGAGATCCGTGGCTGATTAATATAGGACTATTTTAGTCCTCTTTAACCTGCAAGGCAAAGCGGGCCTTAGAGTGTCCGCTACCGTGCCGTCCGCCCCGGGCAGCGTTCTGCTATCCTTAACCTGGAATCGAGGTCCCGTGGGCCATAGAGTTCGGGCATCACGCCCACTTCCAATCGACGTCATCTTAAGGAGCAGTGCATGAGTGTCGCGGAGTTGCATGCCGTGGCTCGGGCGATGGTCGCCCCGGGCAAAGGCATCCTGGCAGCAGATGAAAGCTCGCCCACGATAAAAAAGCGTTTCGACGCGATCTCCGTGGAGTCTACGGAGGACGCTCGTCGTACCTATCGGGAGATGCTGTTTGCAGCCCCGGGAATGTCGGCGCAGATCAGCGGTGTGATCATGTTCGACGAGACACTTCGCCAGAGCGCCAGTGACGGAACACCGTTTCCGCAATATCTCGATCGGCTCGGCATTATCCCCGGCATCAAAGTAGATAAGGGCGCCAAACCGCTTGCGGGTTTTCCGGGTGAAACCGTCACCGAAGGGCTGGACGGACTGCGGGATCGGTTGAACGAGTATCGCGAACTCGGGGCCCGGTTCGCGAAATGGCGTGCGGTGATCGATATCGGCACCGATATTCCATCGGAGTTCTGTCTTCAGGCCAACGCGCATGCGTTGGCACGTTACGCCGCGCTATGCCAGGAGGCCGGGCTCGTGCCGATTGTCGAGCCTGAGGTCTTGATGGATGGCGACCATGGCATCGAAAGCTGCGAGGAGGTCACGAACCTGACGCTCACGATGACGTTCGCGCAACTCGAGGCCCATCGAGTGTCGCTGGAAGGGATCATACTGAAACCCAATATGGTGATTTCGGGTAAGCAATGCTCCACTCAGGGATCCGTCCAAGAGGTGGCTGAAGCGACCGTCCGCTGCCTGACCGCCAACGTTCCTGAAGCCGTGCCGGGAATCGCGTTTCTCTCCGGCGGGCAGAGCGATACCGACGCGACGGCTCATCTGAACAGCATGAACCAACTCGGCCCGCACCCGTGGGAACTGGCGTTCTCCTATGGGCGTGCGTTGCAGGCGCCGGCATTGAAAGCGTGGGGCGGTCGGGCGGAGAATTTCGGCGCCGGCCAGGAAGCGCTCGCGTTGCGGGCCAGGCTCAACGGCCTGGCGCGCGCAGGGAGTTACGATTCCACAATGGAGCCCGCGGGTTAGCCTGCGGACTCGGTTCGCGGCCGGGCGGCCGCTCCTACGGTGTTATCGAGGCGCAATCCGCGCGAACTGCTGCTCATCAGGCGTTTCGGGCTCGCGACGACGCTGTCCCTCGGGCATTAACTCTCTGATCTGTTTGAGCCGCGCTTCGATGCGCGCCCGGTCTACGGAATTGACGTTAGGTGACTCGAGCGCCATCCGTAACTGATTAATCGCCAGTGGCCCGCTGCCGATAGACACGTAGTACTCTGCCATGTAGAAGTGCGCATTGCCTACGTCACCCTCGGCGTTCGCGGCCCGGGCAATCAAGCGAATCTGCTCCGGTGTCGGCGGCACATTGTTGAGCAGGTCCAGCAGAAGTTCATGCGCCGCCGCAGGCTCACCGGCGACGATCAGGGCTTCGGCGTAGCTAATCGTCAGCGGCACATTGCGCGGGAAAAGGCTGACCGCTACGGAGAACTCATCCAACGCCGCACTCACCTGCCCGTTTCTCATCAAGGCCTCGCCCTGGCCGATGCGATACGGGATGACGCC
>JAZFYK010000135.1:0-12047 GCA_036443505.1 Gammaproteobacteria bacterium
GTCCCCTTCCAGACGCGAGCCGTCGTGATTTCCTCCCCGCCACTGTAGAGCTTGTGCGTCTCATAGAAACGAAATCCATAATTCAGAAGGGCCTGGCTTCCATCTTCCCTCGCCTCTGGACTGGCCATGCCCGTGACGACTGAGATCAGGCGCATGCCGGAACGATCGGCGGAGGTGACCAGGCAGTAGCCCGCCGAACTCGTGTAGCCGGTCTTGAGGCCATCGACTGACTCGTCTCGCCATAATAGAGAATTGCGGTTGTATTGCCGGATGCCGTTATAGGTGAACTCTCGCTCTGAGTACCAGTCGTAATACTCCGGGAATTCAGAGATGATTGCGCGTGCGAGTATTGCGACGTCGCGAGCCGTGACGTAATGCCCTTCGGCCGGAAGTCCGGTGGTATTCATGAACGATGACCCGGTCATTCCGAGCAAACGCGCGTGCCGGTTCATCAACTCCAGGAACGCGTCCACCGAACCGGCGACGTGCTCCGCCAGCGCGACGCTGGCATCGTTACCGGACTGGATAATCATGCCGCGGAGTAAATCGTCGACTGAAACCTGCGTGTCCACCTCGATAAACATGCGCGAACCCTCGGTTCGCCATGCTTTCTCGCTGACGTGAGCCTGATCTTGCAGCGTGATCTGACCTTGCCGCAAGGCGTGAAAGATCGTGTAAGCCGTCATGAGCTTAGTCAGGCTGGCCGGTTCCACTGGCTCGTCGGCATTTGCTTCCGCGACGATCCGCCCACTGGAGTAATCTATGAGCTGGTAGCTGGTCGCCCCGATCTGAGGAGGAGCGGGAACGGGAACATCGGCGGCGAAGCTGTAAGCCGCAAGCAGCAAAGCCAGTAGTACCCATGCTCGTCTCATCAGCGATCTCCTTATCAGTCACTCATTATTATGAATGTTTCCTACAGCGATCTCACTCACCGCTCCACAACCAAGCGGCTCTCGCCCAGGCCGAGCAGGGATAGCCCATCGACGAGATCATAATACTCGTCGATGCCTGCCAGCGGCCCAATCCGGACTCGGTGCAAGCCGCCGACGCCACCACTCTCGGACACGACAAAGACCGCATCATAGCCAACCGCTTCGAGCGTGCCCACCAATTTGAGTGCATTGTCGCGCTGGCTGAATGCCCCAATCTGTGCGTAGATCTGCTGCAGTGGTCGATCATCGTCGCCAGGCGCCACCGCGGCCGCTCCGGAGTGACTCGAGAAACCGCTCGACCCGGATTCGGTCGACTCGGCTGCCCCGAAGCCGACCTGTACAGTTCCGGCGGGCTCCCCCAAAGCTCGCACTTCGACTAATGCCGTACCCGCGCGCACCATCCCCAGCGCCTCCGCTGCCGCGTATGACAGATCGACGAGCCGGTTATCCACGAACGGACCACGATCGTTGATTTCGACGATGACGCTTCTGCCGTTGCCGAGATGAGTCACCTCCACCCACGTCGGGATCGGCAGTATCGGATGCGCGGCTGTGAGTGCGTACATGTCGTACGGTTCGCCGCTTGCTGTCGAGCGCCCGTGGAAGTCCCTGCCATACCAGGATGCCATACCTCGTTCGCGATAGCCGGCGCTGGTCTCGAGCACATAGTAGCGGTTACCCGCTTCCTCATAGACTACCGGGTTTCCCAATCGACTACGAGGCGGATTGATGATCGCTTCACGCGCTGCGGCGTCTTCGGATATCTGCAGAGGCTCGAATGAGCAGCCGGCCAGAGTCGCCACCAGTATCGCGGCCAGCCCGAGCGTGGTGCCCGACCGTGAGGAACTCCGCATAACGGCGAGCATCATGCGCCGGTGTACTCCGTTCTGGTCTCAGCCTGCAATTGCGAGTACGCGGCGAGCACAGCCTGACCGAGTTCATGAGCGGCAAGCGCGTACTTCACGCTTCGGTTGTAGCGCGTAATGACGCGAAAGTTATGGTAGCCGACCCAATATTCCTGTTCGTCCTCGCCTTGCACCGACAGAATGGTCGTCGCTGCCGTATTGGGCAGCTCGCTCGAGAAGATGTAGCCGAGCTGACTCAGTGACGCGACAGTCTCGGTCAACTCCATACTGTTCTCGGACGCAGTACGTGACCAGCCTGTACCCAACGTCGCACGGGCAACCACCGGCCCCCCATGCCGCCAGCCGTGAACGTTGAAATAGTTTGCCACGCTGGCGAATACGTCCTGCCAGTTTTCCCACAGATCCCGGCGTCCGTCGCCATTGCCGTCGACGGCATACGCGCGGAAACTCGAAGAGATAAATTGCCCGGCGCCCATTGCGCCCGCGTACGATCCGTGGGTCTCGAGAGGATCGAGACCCTCCTCGCGAGTCAGCAACAGGTACGCCTCCAGCTCCGAGGTAAAGAAGGACGACCGGGGCGGGTACGCAAATGCCAGCGTACTCAGGGAATCCAGAACCCGATAGATACCGGTACGTTCGCCGTAGAAAGTTTCGATGCCGAGAATGGCGACCAACATCTCGGGAGCGACACCATACCGAATGCTCGCGGCACGAAGTTCGTCTTCGTGTACGAGCCAGAACTTCGCCCCGGCTTCGATACGGGAAGCCGAGACGAACAACGCACGATACTCATACCAGGGCATTACCCGCTCGGCCGGACGTGAGATTGCCTCGAGCACTCTATCGACGATCTCCGCTTCTCCGAGCGTCCGCGCGAGCACGTCGCGGTCGAACTCGTGGGTCGTCACCATGTACTCGATGAAAGCCGATCGCGCAGCGGCAACGGCGTTTTGATCGACGTCGACGGCGCCGATGGTGTCGTTTGCTGACACCAGTGCCAGCGTCAAGATCAACTGTCGGCCGAGTCCGTTCATTGCGCCAATAACTGCCTGTTACCCCGAATCGCCGCGAGAATACCGAAACCAGCCATTAGCGTCACCATCGATGTGCCGCCTGCACTGACAAGCGGCAAAGGCACGCCGACGATCGGCAGTAAGCCACAGACCATACCGGCATTGACGAATACATAGAAAAAGAACGTAAGACTCAATGCGCCGGCAAGTAACCGCGTGAACGTGTCGCGGGCCTGGGCCGCGATGAAGAGGCCACGTCCGACGAGAACCAGGTAGAGCGCCAGCAGCAACAGCAGCCCCAGCAAGCCAAATTCTTCTCCCATGACCGCAAAGATGAAATCGGTGCTGCGTTCAGGCAGGAATTCCAAGTGCGCCTGGGTCCCATTCAGCCAGCCTTTGCCGAATAAGCCGCCGGAACCAAGGGCAATCTTCGATTGAATGATGTTGTAACCGGTACCGAGGGGATCGGACTCCGGACTCAGGAATGTCAACACCCGGGCGCGCTGATATTCCCGCATGAAATGCCAGAGTAACGGTGCCGAACCCAGGCCCACCAGGCCCAGGACGGTAATAACTCTAGCACTCACACCCGCAAGCAATACGGTAAGACCGCCGGCGATGATGACGAGAATCGCCGTGCCGAGATCAGGCTGCCAGGCGATCAACAGGGCGGGAGTAAAGATGATGAGCATCGCCACCAGCAGCTCACTCACCGTCGGCGGCAACCTTCTTTCATGCATGAACCACGCGACCATCATCGGTACCGCCAGCTTCAATAGCTCGGAGGGCTGAAAACGCACGATACCGAGGTCCAGCCAACGCTGAGCGCCCTGTCCCACCACGCCGATCCCCATCACGAGGACCAACAACACCATGCCGAAAAAGAAGATCCGTGGCGTCCACAGCCTGAGAAGACGGGGTGGAATCTGGGCGACGAGGGCGAACGCCGTGAGCGCCATGAGGAGACGCACGCCTTGGCGCAGCATCTGCGCCGTATCGCCCCCAACCGCGCTGTAGAGCACGACGAGACCGACGCCGCTGACGGCCAGCAGCGTGAGCAGGAGCGGCACATCGATGATGAGATGGCGCAGGCGAAACGGCCTGAGGACGAGCTCCGGGCGCGCGCCCGTATCAAAGCTGCCGAGCGACATAGTCGGCTCCTTCGAAATAGACATCGAGGATCCGACGCGCGACAGGCGCCGCCGTCTGACTGCCACCGCCGCGATTCTCCACGATGACTACGACCGAGATGCTTGGCGCCTCGGCCGGTGCGTAAGCGAGGAACAGGCCGTGGTCCCTGAGATGCTCCTCGATAGTCTCCGCATCGTATTCCTCATCCTCCGCAAGCGAATAGACCTGCGCCGTACCCGTCTTCCCTGCGACGCGGTAGGCTGTTCCCTGCATCACCTGGCGTGCCGAACCACCGACCTCCTCAGTGACGCCGAGCATCGCATCATGGATACGCTGCCAATGAGCATCATCGATGTCGATCGTCGGCTGAGCCTGTGGTTCCAGCATGGCGACCTGTCCAGTCATGCCGTCCTCGGCGCCGATGACCAGACGTGGCTGAAAACGTCTGCCGCGGCTCGCCAACGCGGCGTTAGCGTAAGCAAGCTGCAGCGGAGTGACCAGTGTGAAGCCCTGCCCGATGCCCGTGATCACCGTTTCTCCGGGAAACCAGATCTGATCCTCGGGGCGTTGGAATGCGCCGCGCTTCCAGTCCCGAGACGGGACGACCCCGCCCGCTTCACCGCTGATGTCGAGACCAGTCGGGGTCCCAAAGCCGAACGACCGTAGGAACTCATCGATCGAGTCAATCTCCAGCCTGACCGCGAGCTGGTAATAGTAGACATCGCAGGACTCGACGATCGCCTGATGCAGATCCATTCGACCATGCCCTTCCGGCTTCCAGTCGCGGTAACGACGCGAGTGACCCGGCAGCTCGAAATAACCGGGGCACAGGATTTCATGATCGGGGTCTACGGCACCGTAGTCCAAGGCCGCCAGACCGAGAAACGGCTTAATGACCGAGCCGGGCGGATAGGTCCCGGTGAGCGCGCGATTGAACAGCGGTTTGTCCGGATCGGTATTGAGCGCGCTGAAGCCTGCCCGACTAAGGCCGGTCGGAAATCGATTGAGATCGAAAGACGGTGCGCTGACGAGCGCTAGAATGTCACCGTTCGCCGGATCGATCGCGATCGCTGCGCCACGCACGCCTTCCATGGCTTCCTCAGCGACTAGCTGCAAGCGAATGTCTAACGCCAAAATGAGGTTGTCGCCGGGTACCGGCCATTTGGTCTCCAGGCCGGTCTGTGGAGCACCATCGCCTGTCAGTCCCGTATTGGTGGCAGGATCGAACAGCACGCGTCCTGGCGCGTTAACGACTTGTTGACGGTACCCGACCGCCCCGTGCAGCGCCTGCTCGTAACTTCGCTCGACACCGGTCTTGCCGATCGTGAAGCTAGCCGCGTATTCAGCGCGTTCGATTCGCCGCAGATCCGCCGGGGAGATGCTGGCAACATAACCCAGCGCATGAGCCGCAGCTTCGCCATAGGGATAGTGACGTACGAGACCTTCCCTGATGTCTACTCCCGGGTAGTGATGACGGCGTACGGCGAACCGGGCCGCCTCTTCCTCGCTCAGGTTGCGGAGCCTCACACGCTCGAATCCTCTACGTGAACGCACGAGTTCGATGAGGCTGTCGCGATCGTCCGGGTCGACAAGCCCAAGCGCCTCCAATGCATCCAACGTAGAGTCGAGATCCGCGACCTCCTCGGGGACGATAACCAGCTCCCAGGTAGGCAGATTTTCGGCCAGGACTACTCCGTTGCGATCGAAGATCAGGCCCCGCGTCGGTGCTAAGGGCTCGATTCGGAGGCGGTTATCCTGGGCCATGGCAGTGAATTGCTGGTGCTCAACAATTTGCAACTGGAATAGCCGACTCACAAGAACACCCGTCAGCAGCAGAATCATGATGGCCGCGATAATCAGGCGCGAGAGGAACAGCCGCTGCTCCTTCCAGTGATCCTTAAACTTGATGGCCTGATTCATGCTAGATCCGGGTCTGTGCGTCGTGTCGGACGCTGGCCAGGTAGCCGAGTACCAGGGGCCAGACCAGCGCGCCGCTGACGACCGGAGCCCAACGCTCGCTTATCGGCACGCTGCGACCCGCAACGCCGTCGATCCAGAAGAGCACGAACTCATAAATCGCGAGCAGCAGAAACACGGTCGCACTGAGTTGCCAGACAGGAAAGACGCGGATAAGCAGATGAAATCGAACACTCAGATACACGACCGTGACCATCGCGAGGGCATGCTGTCCGAGCAACGAGCCCGACAGAGTATCGAGCGCCAGGCCCATCGCGAATGCCGTGAGCAGGCCAGCACGCTCGGGGGCCATGAGGGCCCAGAAGATCAGGACGAGCGGGACCCAGTCCGGTCGATAGGCCGATAGAGCAGAAGGTAGCGGCACGATCGCCAGCGCCAGGGCCGCTACCAATGAGATCAGCAGCAGGTGTCGTTGGCCGCCCTCCTCCCGCATCACAGCGCCTCAGCTATGTCTGTGGCACCGAGGCCATCGGCTGTATCGTCTGCCGTCCAGACGAGGAGTACTTCCCTGTCGCGATCCAGTCGTGCTGCAGGCTCCGCGATCACCTGTGCGAAGGATTGTCCGGGCTGGCGACGAACCTCGAGCACTCGTCCGACCGGGTAACCGGACGGAAAGACTCCGCCGAGACCCGAAGACACCAGAAGATCGCCCTGCTCGACGTCGGCACTGTTAGTGAGATAGGGCAGTCGCAGCCTTGCGCTGTCTCCCGTACCGACGACGATAGTCCGCAGACCGTTCCTGTTTATAGCGACCGGTAACGCGTGATCGGCGTCGCTGATCAAAATTGCCTCGGAGGTCAATAGCTCCGCACGCACGATCTGGCCGACTACACCGTCGGCATCGAGCAGCGCCTGACCGACATAGACGCCATCCCTCAAACCTCGATTGATCGTGAAACGCTGCCGATAGGGATCCAGGTCCACCGCGAGGATTTCGGCAACCAGCACGCGATCCGAGACGTGTGCGCTGGAATCGAGCATGGCTCGCAAACGGTTATTCTCCGCTTCCAACGCTGCGAGCCTCTGCAAGCGTACGCTGACATCAAGGCGCTCGCGTTTTAGCTGCGCGTTCTCCTCCAGTAACGCCGTTTGATTCGACAGAGAGCGGGTCGCCCACCGCCAGCCGGTAAATGGAAAATCCACCGCCAGCTGAATCGGGTACACGACGACTGAGAAGGCCTGGCGTATCCGAGAGAGATGCGCTTCCCGGTGATCCAGGATCATCAACGAGCAACTGATAATGGCGATAAGAAGGAAACGAAGGCCCAGGGGCACGTTTCCGCGCCCAAAATTTCCGACGTTTCCTCCGACAGCACTCATGGCCTACGCCACTCCCGCTAATATCTGCGCCGACCGAGAAAGAGTTACTCCACCGCGAAAGCGGACGGGCCGTACTCGTCGAATAACTCCAGAATTCGGCCGCCACCCCGAGCCACGCACGTGAGGGGTTCGTCTGCGAGGACTACCGGGAGACCGGTTTCCTCAGTCAGCAGTTTGTCCAGGTCCATTAACAACGCGCCGCCTCCAGTCAGCACA
This sequence comes from Gammaproteobacteria bacterium, assembly GCA_036443505.1. GTDB lineage: Bacteria > Pseudomonadota > Gammaproteobacteria > Steroidobacterales > Rariloculaceae > SMWC01. The sequence goes on from JAZFYK010000135.1 coordinate 7,456, forward strand.
ATGCCTCGATCCGCTACGTCCGCACCCAATTCAGGCGGCGTCTGTTCGAGGGCGGCTTTGACCGTTCCGACGATTCCTTGCAGTGGCTCCTGGAGCGCTTCTAGAATCTCATTGCTGTTTAGAGTGAAGCTACGCGGGACGCCCTCCGATAGATTACGTCCCTTCACGGAGATCTCCTTCACTTCCTGTCCGGGGTAGGCCGAGCCGACTTCACATTTGATGCGTTCCGCGGTCGCTTCGCCGATCAAGATGCCGTAGTTGCGGCGGACGTAGTTCGTGATTGCCTCGTCGAACCGGTCGCCGCCGATTCTGACCGAGGCGGCGTAGACGATGCCATTGAGTGAGATGACGGCGACCTCGGATGTTCCGCCGCCGACATCCAGGACCATCGAGCCTCGCGCTTCGTGCACCGGCATCCCGGCGCCAATGGCGGCAGCCATCGGTTCCTCCACCAGGTAGACCTTACGAGCCCCGGCACCCTCCGCCGACTCCCGTATCGCACGACGCTCGACCTGAGTTGAACCATAGGGCACGCAGACGAGGACTCGCGGGCTGGGCCGAAAATAGCGCGAACCGTGAGCCTTCTTGATGAAGTACTGCAGCATCTTCTCGGTGACACTGAAGTCGGCGATGACACCGTCCTTCAGAGGCCTGATCGCCGTGATATTGCCCGGCGTGCGGCCCAGCATGTTCTTGGCGTCAACACCGACGGCCTCCAGTACCTTGCCGCCGCGCCCGGGCTCCTCCCGAATCGCGACGACGGAGGGCTCATTCAGGACTATGCCGCGCGTACGAACGTAGATCAGGGTATTGGCCGTACCCAGATCGATCGAGAGATCGTTGGAAAAATATCCGAGAATATTCTTTAACATCGAGCCCGAAGGCCATTATCCGAAACCAATTGTGAACTTTAGCAACGGGTGGGACAATGGGCAAGCGGGGTGTATAGTTGAGCGCCTCCGGATTCCCGAAACGTGAACCGTGTCACTCAACCGAGAAGACATCGAGAAGCTCTGCTTACTGGCTCGTCTCGAAGTGACGACCGACGAGATGGCGGATGTCCAGGCGAAGCTCTCGGACATCGTCAGACTCGTCGATCAGCTTCAGGCCGTGGATACCTCAGGCGTGACGCCCATGGCACATCCGCTCGACCGGGAACAGAGGCTACGGGAAGACCGAGTGACTGAAACCGATGACCGCGAGCGAATTCAGCAGAATGCGCCGCTGGTAGAACGGGCTCTCTATCTCGTTCCCAAGGTCATCGAGTAGTAATACAAGGAGTCGACTGCTGTTAACGGGGAGCCCAGCAGGCTGCCATCGAAGCGATGCACGACAAAACTCTCGCACAACTGGCCGATGATCTCGCGGCAAGGCGTGTGTCTGCGACGGAACTGACCGAGCATTATCTGGAGCGCATCGAGCGATTCGATGCGCAACTTAACGCTTTCGTGACTGTGACTCGAGACGAGGCGCTAGCGCAGGCAGCAGCAGCAGATAAACGTCTTGCGGCCGGTAACGCAACACCGCTCACCGGTATTCCGATTGCCCACAAGGACATCTTCTGCACTCAGGGAGTGAAGACAACTTGTGGTTCGCGGATCCTGGACAATTTCATCTCGCCTTATGACGCGACCGTCGTGTCGCGGCTCAAAGATGCCGGCGCGGTCATGCTCGGGAAGACCAACATGGATGAATTCGCGATGGGTTCGTCCAGTGAGACCAGCTTCTATGGGGCGGTGCACAACCCCTGGGATCACAAACTCGTAACGGGCGGTTCTTCCGGCGGTTCGGCCGCCGCGGTCGCAGCCAGACTGACTTGTGGAGCCACCGGCACCGACACGGGTGGCTCCATACGTCAGCCCGCCGCGCTGTCGGGTATTACAGGATTTAAACCCACCTACGGCAGAGTTTCGCGCTACGGCATGGTGGCTTTCGCGTCCAGTCTGGACCAGGCCGGTACGCTGACACGCACGGCCGAGGACGGCGCACTGATGATGCAGGTGATGGCCGGCTTTGATGAACGCGACTCGACCGCCTTGCCCGACCCCGTGCCCGCGTTCTCCGACGCGTTGGAGACGCCGTGGCAGTCCATTACTATCGGCGTACCCGAAGATTTTTTCGACGACGGCCTCGACGAAGACAGCGCCCAGGCAGTCCGCGATGCGTTAAGGGTTTTCGAGCGGCTGGGCGCGACCATCATGGACGTCCGCCTCAAGCACGTGCACCTGTCGGTTCCCGTCTACTACGTGGTGGCGTCGGCTGAAGCGTCATCCAATCTTTCTCGCTTCGATGGCGTGCGCTACGGGCACCGTGCCGAGAAGCCCGACGACCTGACGGAAATGTATATGCGCACGCGCGGCGAGGGTTTCGGTGCAGAAGTCAAGCGACGGATACTGACGGGGACGTATGTGCTGTCTGCCGGTTACTACGATGCATATTATCTTCAGGCGCAGAAGGTTCGGCAGCTCATCAGCGACGACTTCACCCGCGCGTTTGCCAGTGTGGATCTCCTGGTCGGCCCGACGACCCCGACCCCGGCGTTTGGCATCGGGCAGAAGATGGATGATCCCATTCAGATGTATCTCAACGACATCTACACCATTGGCGCCAATCTCGCCGGCCTGCCCGCACTCTCGATACCGTGCGGCGTCTCCGGCGGGCTGCCTGTGGGGCTGCAACTGATCGGCGCGCATCTCAGCGAGGCGGCGCTCTTCAAGGCGGCCCATTATTTTCAGCGGGAGACGGACTGGCATACTCGAGTGCCGGCCGATTACGCGTAGGCTCCGCCATGAAATGGGAAACCGTCATCGGCCTGGAGATTCACACGCAGCTCGCAACCACCAGCAAGATTTTTTCAGGTGCATCAACGACTTACGGAGCGCCGCCGAATTCCCAGGCCTGCCTCGTGGACCTGGGCTATCCGGGCATACTGCCCGTCCTGAATGAACAGGTGGTCAGGATGGCTATAAAATTCGGGCTCGCCACCGACTGCGAGATTTCGCGCCGCTCGGTGTTCGCCAGGAAGAATTATTTCTATCCCGATCTGCCCAAGGGCTACCAGATATCCCAGTACGAGCTACCCATCGTGAGTGGCGGTCATATCGATATCGTTCTGGATGACGGCAAGATAAAGACGATCAGGATCACGCGTGCCCACCTCGAAGAAGACGCCGGTAAGTCGCTGCACGAGAACTTTGAAGGCGTCAGTGGTATCGATCTGAACAGGGCCGGCACGCCGCTGCTTGAAATCGTGTCGGAACCGGATATGCGCTCTGCGGCGGAAGCCGGTGTCTACATGCGCAAGATTCATACGCTCGTGCGTTACCTCGGCATCTCCGACGGCAATATGCAGGAAGGCTCGTTCCGCTGCGATGCCAACGTCTCGGTCAGGCCCGAGGGCGAGACGGAGCTCGGTACGCGAGCGGAGCTCAAGAATCTGAACTCGTTTCGGTTCATAGAGAAGGCGATCGAGTTCGAGGTGGAACGCCAGATCGACATACTCGAAGACGGCGGGCGGGTCGTTCAGGAGACGCGGCTTTACGACGCGAATAGGAACGAGACTCGTCCGATGCGCAGCAAGGAAGAAGCTAATGACTACCGGTATTTCCCGGACCCCGATCTGCTGCCGGTCGTGATCGAGGACGCCCTGATCGACGAAGTCAGGGCTGACCTGCCCGAGTTGCCCGATGCCAAGCGCGCCCGCTTCGAGAAAGACTACAAACTCTCGGCATACGATGCCGGCGTGTTGACTGCCAACCTGGACACGGCCGAGTACTTCGAAGAAGCCGTGAGTTCAGCCGCCGTCGCACCGCCCAAGCTGCTGGCGAACTGGGTCCAGGGCGAACTCGCGGCGGCGTTGAACGAGGACAGCCTGGATATCGCCGAGTCTAAAGTCGCAGCTGCCGAACTCGCGCGACTCGCCGATCGGATCAAAGACGGCACCTTGTCCGGCAAGCTTGCGAAGGATGTGTTCGAAGGGCTCTGGCGCGGCGAAGGCTCGGTCGACGATATTATCGAGCAACGCGGACTCAAGCAGATCTCCGACAGCGGCGCCATCGAGAAACTCGTGGACGACGTTCTTGTCGAAAACCCGGCGCAGGTCCATCAATTTCGAGGCGGGAACGAGAAGGTCATCGGCTTCTTCGTCGGCCAGATCATGAAGGCGTCTGGCGGTAAAGCCAATCCGAAGCAGGTCAACGACATCCTCCGGAAAAAACTCAACGAGTGACCAGTTGAACGAAGTACAGAATTTCTTGTTCGAAGGACTCGGGATTCGCGGTTCTATCGTCCGGCTCGCAGAGACCTGGCGACAGGTGTTAGCCCAGCATCACTACCCCGACAGTCTTCGTCAGCTACTGGGCGAGAGCCTCGCCGCGACCGTGTTGCTGACGACCGGACTCAAAGGCACGCCCAAGGTCTCTCTGCAGCTACAGGGGGAAGGTCCGGTCAAGCTGCTGCTAATCCAATGTTCCAGTGAGCTGAAAGTGCGCGGCATGGCGCAATGGCGCGAGGCGTCGGCGGACGAGCCCCTGTTGGGCCAGGGTCGACTGACCGTAAACCTGGATACCGGCGACGACGACAGCTGCCTGCAG
>JAZFYK010000136.1:0-17230 GCA_036443505.1 Gammaproteobacteria bacterium
GCCGGATTACTCCTGCCCAGCGCAAGGCGCTGGCGGAGTTGATGCCGCGCTTCGGCATCGACTTCCAGGATCGGCAACTGGATCTCGATACAGTCTTTGGGCGCAGCGGACCGCGACTACTCGACATCGGTTTCGGTGCCGGCGAAGCGTTATTGACTTCCGCTGCGAATAACCCCCGAGTCGACTACCTCGGCGTGGAAGTTCACGAACCGGGCATCGGCCACTTGTTACTGTTGCTGGAGCAGGCTGGCCTCTCCAATGTCCGCATCATCAAGCGAGACGTCGTCGAGGTCCTGGGCAGCATGCTCGGAGACGCGTCGTTCGACGGCATAAACTTGTTCTTCCCGGACCCCTGGCCGAAGAAGCGTCATCACAAACGCCGTCTCGTACAGCCGCCGGTCGCGCGTGAGTTCGCGCGGGTGATCAAACCCGGCGGGTTACTGCATTTCGCTACGGACTGGGAAGACTATGCGGAGCACGCACGGGAGATCATCATCGCCGACGGCGCGTTTACGGCAATTTCTCCTGAGAAGCTGGAGGCCGACCCTGTACGATTGCGTCCACCGACCAAGTTCGAACGTCGCGGGCAGCGGCTGGGTCACGGCACCTGGGATCTGCTGTACGAGCGGCGAGAGACGGAAGAGATCCACGCCTGACGCCGATCTGCGCCCCGCACTGGAAAGTTATCGAAGAAGACTCAGGCGACCGCCATGAGCGCTTCCAGTTCGTGGACGCCGACGAGCACATCGCCATCGCGCAAGATCAATGGGATCGATCTCAGGCTGGCGCCGGGGCACGGTCCGAGCACGCAAAGTCCCTCGGCTATCGTGAACCGCGCGCCATGAGACTGACAGAGAATCAGATCACGGTCGTTCGTCAGGAAACGATCGGGCTGCCAGTTCAGCTCATGCCCGGCATGGGGGCAGCGATTGAGATAAGCGAATGCTCGATCGCCCTGGCGCACGACGAAGAGTTCCAGCGGCCAGCCACCCTCTCCCCAACTGAATTCCCGGCTCCCGGGATCCAGGATATCCTCGAGTGCACAGATGCGAATCGTGTCAATTGTCGATTCCGGACTACTCATTCAGCCCCAATGCCCGCCATAATCGCAATCCTCAAAGCATAGCGCTTCTGGAGAAACGCGTAGTGAAGTCGCCCGACTCCGGCCCGGAGCATACGCTCCGTGTCTGAACAGACAACCCTTAAGCCGCGACGTTGGCAGGAGATCCTGCTCAATCGGCACATGCTGATCTGCATCTTTCAGGGCTTCTCCTCCGGCATGCCGCTGTATGTCCTGATCCAGCTGGTGCCCGCGTGGCTCAGGAGCGAGGGCATCGACCTGGCGACGATTGGCCTCTTCAACCTCGTCATGTTGCCGTATGTATGGAAGTTCGCCTGGGCGCCCCTGCTCGATCGATACCGCCTGCCGTTCCTCGGCCGGCGACGCGGGTGGGCGTTATCGAGCCAGATCCTGCTTATCGCGAGCATCGGCATGTTGGGGTCGGTGGATCCGTCGTCGGGGTTACGCACGGCTATCTGGCTCGTGTTCGCGACGTCACTCTTCAGCGCGACGCAGGATATCGTCCTCGACGCTTATCGCCGTGAGATGCTCGCGGATGACGAGCTCGGCACCGGTAACTCGATCTTTATTAACGCCTACCGGCTGTCTTCCCTGATACCCGGATCGCTGGCGCTGATCCTGTCCGACATTTTGCCCTGGTCCGTCATCTATTGGACGGTCGGTGCATTCATGTCCGTCGGCATCTTTACGACGCTACTCATCCCCGAGACGGCCGATGAGCGAATCGCACCTCGCACGCTTCGTGAAGCCGTGATCGACCCGTTCGTCGAGTTTTTCTCGCGAGATGGCTGGCGCGCCGCGGTCGCAATCATCGCCTTCATGTTTTTCTACAAGCTCGGTGACAACATGGCGACAGCGCTGGCCACGCCATTCTATCTCGACCTCGGCTTCAGCCTCACGGAGATCGGCACCGTCGCGAAGTTCGCAGCGCTCTGGGCCTCTATCGCCGGCACGGCCCTTGGCGGCATCGTGATGCTGAAGATATCCATCAACCGCGCACTATGGATATTCGGCTTCGTCCAGATCGTCTCGATATTGGGTTTCGCGGCACTAGCGAAGATCGGTCACAACCCCTATGCGCTGTTCGCGGTGGTCAGCTTCGAGTACATCGGCGTGGGTGTCGGCACCGTCGCGCTAGTGGCGTTCATCGCGAAACAGACGAGCCTGAGCTTTACCGCGACTCAGCTGGCCTTGCTGACGAGTATCGCGGTCATTCCGCGGACCTTCGCGAATGCAAGCACGGGATTTATCATCAATGCCGTCGGCTACTTCAATTTCTTCCTGATCTGTGCCGCGGCCGCGATTCCAGGCCTGTTGTTGTTGCTCGTCGTCGCACCATGGTCGAAACGGACCGAGTCAGGAACCTTGGAGAATGGGCGGCCTGATCTCGCTCAGAACTCCCAGTCGTAGTCGATCGTCAGCGGCGCGTGATCCGAATACCATTTATTCTTGTAGATCGCGACTTCGCCGATGTTCTTCTCCAGCTTCGGCGTCACGAGCTGGTAGTCGATGCGCCAACCGACGTTCTTCTCCCGTGCCCGGCCACGATTCGACCACCAGGTGTATTGCTCCGGCTCCTGGTTAACGGCTCGAAACGCGTCTACGAATCCTCCTGTCGTTAACGCACGATCCATCCAAGCGCGTTCATCGGGAAGAAACCCCGAGTTCTTGCGATTACCGCGCCAGTTCTTCAAGTCGATCTCTTTGTGGGCGATGTTGAAGTCGCCGCACAATATATAGGGCACACTTTTGTCGCGCAGGGTCGCCAGGTGCCGTTCGAATAGGTCGAGAAAGCGATATTTCGACTCCTGCCGATGCTCGCCCGCGGAGCCCGAGGGAAAATAGACGCTGACGATCGCGACATTATCGAATATCGCCTCGACATAGCGCCCTTCAGCATCGAATTCCTCCGCACCCAGGCCGTAGACGACGTGATTGGGCTCGGCGCGGGAGTAGAGCGCCACACCACTGTAGCCCGGGCGCTCAGCGTCGGAGAGAAAACGATGGTAACCCCGTCGCTCGAAAGGCGAGCCGTCCAGTTGATCCGCCTTGGCCTTGAGCTCCTGTACGCACAGGACATCCGCTTTCTGTCGGGAGAACCAGGTGAAAAAGCCCTTCCTAGCAGCTGAACGCAGGCCGTTGGCGTTGAAACTCACAACTCTCACCTAGCAGCACCCCGAACAGCAAAGAAGCGCTGTATCATAGAGCACGGCTAGTGTGTGGTCTCTATGGAAGCGTATAAAACACAGTTCTTGGAGTTGGCGCTCGAACTAGACGTACTGCGATTCGGCGAGTTCGAGCTGAAATCGGGGCGTAACAGTCCCTACTTCTTTAACGCTGGTTTGTTCAACAGCGGCTATGCTGCGGCTAAGCTCGGTCGCTGCTACGCCGCGGCGCTGGCGGAGCTCAATATCGAATTCGACATGTTATTCGGACCCGCCTACAAGGGGATCGGGCTCGTGACGCTTACGGCTGCGGCGCTTGCCGAACACCACGACCTCGACCTCCCTTTCGCTTACAACCGTAAAGAAGCGAAAGATCACGGTGAGGGTGGCGTAAGCATCGGCGCGCCACTCTCGGGAAAGGTGTTGATTCTCGACGATGTAATCACGGCGGGCACGGCCGTCCGAGAGTCGATCGGTCTAATCCGAGCCGCGGGGGCCGAGCCTGCCGGCGTGCTCGTCGCACTGGACCGCGAAGAGGTCGGTGGGCGTAACCGAGTTTCGGCTGCACGTGAACTCGAGGAGAGCGTCGGCGTCCCGATCCGCAGCATCATCTCGCTGACCGATCTCGTGGACCATCTGGAGGAGGGCGATGAATACGCGCAGTACCTCCCCAGCGTCCGCGCCTACAGGAACCGCTACGGCGTGGCTTTGGAGGACGCTCGCTAGAGCACTTCAAGCCCTGTTTTTTGTAAAAACGCGGCCTAGTTAACCTTCCTGGAACCTCCTTATCTGGTATACCTTCATCTTATTCGGGAAGGCACTTCTTGACATAAGATAATGATGAAACTCCAGCTAAAACTTCTGGTCGTCGGATCCCTATTGCTGGGAATGACCCAGGCGTTCGCACAGACCCTTTATCGCTGGGTGGATGACGAGGGCCAAGTTCATTATAGCGATCATGTGCCGCAAGCCGCTTCGAGGCAGGATCATCAAGTTCTCAATGAGCAGGGCGTCGCCATTCGCCATGTGGAAGGCGCTGCGACCGAAGAGGAACTGGTCGAGAGAACCCGACTCGCACTCCTGGCGGAAGCCGAAGCGAAGGCTGTGGCAGAGCAAGCGCATACCGACAGCGTGCTGTTGGAGACCTATCTGTCCGTAGAGGAGATCGTGAGCCTCAGAGACCGGCGTCTTGAATTACTAAGTGCGCAGGTACTCGTCACGGAGCAGTACATCGAGAATCTCACGCAACGGCTCGGCGAGTTACAGCAGACTGCCGGCAACTTTAAGCCGTTAAGCGACAATCCAAACGCCCGTGACATGCCTGAGTATCTCGAACTCGACATTTCACGTACCACGGCCTCCATCGAACTCTACGTGGAGACGCTGGGCCGGACGCGCGCTCAAGTAGATAACCTGACGGACTCCTTCGCCAGCGATATCGAGCGGTTCCGACAGTTAACCGGCGGCTAGCCTGCAGATTAACTGCTGCCCGTGTGACCGAAGCCTCCGGCGCCACGGCCGCTCTCGGTAAAAGACTCTACGAGCTCGAAGTTGACCTGCCTCACGGGCACGACCACGAGCTGCGCGATGCGCTCCCCCGGCTGAATACTGAACGTCGTGGTCCCACGGTTCCAGCAGGAGATCAGCAGTTCCCCCTGGTAATCGGAATCGATCAGGCCGACGAGGTTACCGAGGACGATACCGTGTTTATGCCCGAGTCCTGAGCGCGGCAATATCAGCGCGGCCAGGCCCGGATCGTCGAGATGAATCGCCAGGCCCGTATGTATGAGTTCGCAGGCCCCCGGCGCGAGTTCCAGAACTTCGTCGAGACAGGCGCGTAGATCGACGCCGGCCGAACCCGGCGTGCTCGGCTCCGGACGGGGTATCTCCCGGCCGATGCGCTGATCGAGGATCTTGAGCTGTACGCTCTGGGCCGTGGGTTCGCTCATTCGGCTGGGCGCTAGCCCGCCTGGGAGGATGAAGTGTCGGCGACCTGGCCGGCGCGGTAGCGTTTGGCGATGAGTTCTATGAGTCGTCGTGCGAGTATCGGCTTAGTAGCCTGCTCCAACTCGACTTCGTCACCCTCCCAGAGCACCGTCAGCGAGTTCGTCTCCTGATCGAATCCGCAGTCGGGCCCGACCCGGTTGGCGGCGATCATGTCCAGGCCTTTCCTGGTTAGCTTGTCTCTAGCATGCCGAGACACCTCCTCGGTTTCCGCCGCGAAACCGACCGTGAACGGTCCGTCCACGAGCTTGGCCACACTCGCCAGTGTATCGAGGGAGGGGGTGAGCTCCAGAGTTAATTCACTGCTGCTACGCTTTATTTTTCGGGCTGACGGCGTTCGCGGTCGATAGTCGGAGACGGCGGCACAGGCGATGAATAGGTCGGTATCCGCAATTCGCTCATGAACCGTGTCGTACATTTCCTCAGCGGTCTCGACATCCTTGCGCTGGACGCCCGGTGGCGTGGGCAGTGACACGGGACCGCTGACCAGGACGACTTCGGCGCCGGCCTGTTGCGCTGCAGTCGCAAGCGCGAATCCCATCCTGCCCGAACTCCGATTCGTGACGTATCTTACGGGGTCGATAGGCTCACGGGTCGGTCCGGCAGTGATGACCGTCCGCAATCCTTTAAGCGACTCGGACACGAGGATGGCGGGCTCTTCGAAGACCGCACGCACGATGTCCTCGGGCTCCATCATGCGACCCGGCCCGTCCTCACCGCAGGCCTGGTCGCCGGCCATCGGCCCGACAAGCCGGATACCGCGTTTCTCCAGCAGCTCGCGATTTTCCTGTACGGCTGAGTTGTTCCACATGGCCTGGTTCATCGCCGGTGCCAGAATGATGGGCGCCTCGGTTGCCATACAGATCGTGGTCAAGAGGTCGCCCGCGAGGCCTCCGGCCAACGATCCCAGGCAGTGGGCCGTAGCCGGCGCAACGAGGACGAGGTCCGCCCAGCGTGCGAGCTCGATGTGGCCCATGGCCGCCTCTGCCGCCTCGTCCCAGAGATCCCCTCGAACCCTCCGGGCAGACACGGCCTGGAACGTGACGGGCGAGACGAATGCCTCCGCACTACGCGTCATCACGACCTGGACCTGGGCCCCCCTATCCTTAAGCCGCCGGACGAGCTCGGGGCTCTTGTAGGCGGCTATTCCGCCCGTAACTCCGAGCAGGATTTTCGGGCCACTGTCTTCGTTCGAATCAGCCATGGTTATCTCACCACCTGCACGGAGCTTAGCTTCCCGGCGACACCTTTTCCACCAGCCGCGTCCGCTTTTCTACCGCACTCGGGGACTTATCTGCTCTGGTCAAGAACCGCCCGTGAGCTTAGATTATCGAGTTCACTACGCCACGGATGGTCATCGTGAAGATCAAGGATTGGCCGCTTAACGAAAGGCCGCGGCACAAGTTGCTACGCGCGGGTCCCGCCAGCCTCTCGCACGGTGAGCTTCTGGCGGTACTGCTCGGGGCCGGCCCGGCGGGTAGCAACGCGCTGACGCTGGCCCAGCAGTTGTTGAGCCAGGTCGGTGGACTGGCTCGCATCGTTACGGCCAGCGCGACCGACCTCGGCCGGATCCACGGCATGGGGCCGGCCCGAATCGCCGCGGTAAAGGCCGCCGTCGAGCTCGGGAGGCGCTACCTCGAGGCGCCCGGCGAGACGCGAAGCTCGCTTAAGGCGCCCGGGGACGCGGCGCGGTTCTTCAAGGCTCGTATGTCCGACCTCCCTCATGAAGTGTTCGGGTGTCTATTCCTGGATACGCGCCATCGCCTGATTCACTATGAGGAGCTGTTCCGGGGCACCGTGGATGGCGCGACCGTTTACCCTCGCGAGGTACTCAAGCGATCGCTGCACCACAACGCGACCGCGGTTATCGTTGGGCACAACCATCCATCCGGGGTGTCCGAGCCCAGCGAGGCGGACCGCAGTATCACCCTAAGACTTTCCCGGGCCCTGGCGTTGGTCGATATCCGCCTCCTCGACCATCTCGTCGTGAGCCGAGATGGTCACGTCTCGCTGGCCGAGCGGGGCTGGATCTAGCCCGTATCAGGAGGTATAGTCCCCGGCCTTCTACCTTCCAGGCGTTCGCTGTAGCGATGTCCAGAGTCTGCCAAGTAACCGGGAAGCGCCCGATGTCCGGGAACAACGTCTCCCACGCTCAAAACAGGACGCGCCGGCGGTTCCTGCCGAATCTACATACCCAGCGATTCTGGCTGGAGAATGAGAAGCGCTTCGTCAAGCTCCGGGTCTCCCGCAAGGGCCTACGCATCATCGATAAGCTCGGCATCGAACAGGTCGTCAAGAACCTCCGCGAGCGCGGCGAAAAAATCTAACGAGGGCGGCTCGAGATGAGAGAGAAAATTCGACTCATGTCCACGGCTGGGACGGGGCATTACTACACGACGACGAAGAACAAACGCCTCCATCCAGAGAAGATGGAAGTGAAGAAGTACGATCCGCGCGTCCGGAAGCACGTCATCTACAAAGAGACGAAGATCAGATAGGAAATCCGCCGCTCGGCCGTTGTCGCTCAGGCTAACGCTGGCTCCGGCATCGCCTGAAACGACTTCAGATACCCCGCAAATTCCTGCAGGACTTCGATCCCGCTGGCCTCGGCCCTCGCACACCACTCCCTGAAATCCGCAAGCAGGCGCTCATTACTCGAGTGCGCGTCTTCCCACAGTGCCGTGAGATCGGACCGGAAGTCCAGCACGGTTTTCAGGCCCGGATGCCCGTCGATGAGCTCCGCGAGTCGCTCCTGCGACGCCTGATCCATGAAGCTCGGCTGCCAGCTCAAGAGACGCCTCGCGCGGCGTACCAGGCGAGTGGCGTTGTCGCCGAGGTGTTCCAACTCGTGGCTTAAGACCGGCAGCGTCACGCTGTTGGTGTAATGCCTTAAGACGTGCATTCGATTGACGAAGATGGCACGCAGCGCATCGACATCCGGCGTCTTGGGCGCAGCAACGAATGCGGGCTCCGGGGCAACCCGCCGAATCTTTGCAAGGCCAATGGCGGACAGGACCTTCAGATGCAGCCAGCCCAGGTCCACTTCCCAGGGTCGTTGCGAGAATTTCGCCGACGTCGGGAAGGCGTGATGATTGTTATGCAGCTCCTCGCCGGCGACGAAGATCGCGAACGGCCAGAGATTCGTCGACACATCGTCCGTATTGAAGTTGCGATATCCCTTGGCATGGCCGAGTCCGTTGATAATGCCGGCGGCGAGGAACGGCATGGTCGTCAGCTGAATCGCAATCAGAATAATTCCCGGGACACCGAACAATAGAAGGTCCGCGAAGACCAACAGGACGACCCCGAGGTTCGGCCAGCGACGATAGAGATGGCGTTCCAGCCAGTCCGTCGGAGTCCCCTGGCTGTATTTCTCTATCGTCTCGCTCTTCGCCGCTTCCACCCGATAGTACTCGGCACCGCGCAGGACGATATTTCTCAGGCCGAACAGCAGCGGGCTGTGCGGATCGCCCTCTCGCTCGCAGAACGCGTGATGCTTACGATGCACCGCGACCCACTCCTGAGTGCTCGCGCCGGTATTGATCCATAACCACAGGCGGAAGAAGTGGCGTAACGCAGGATGCAAATCGACGGCGCGATGGGCCTGGTCGCGGTGGTAGTACAGGGTGATACCGAGCAGCGTCACATGCATGACCGCGAGCGTGACAACCACATAACCCCAGAAACTAAGGTTGGCTATGCCATAGAAATGTTCATAGACGAATTGCAAAGCGAAACTCCACTAGCGCCCACGAAGACGGCTCACTATAGCCGAAGGGTCAGACTACTCCAAAACGGCCCGCTGAGCTGTGCGACACCTCACGAAAGCGAGCAGGTAGCGGGCCCGAGCGAGGCCGCGTAAGCTCTGACAATGCCCGAACTTCCCGAGGTAGAGACGACGCGCCTCGGCCTGGAACCGCTACTGGTCGGCCAGACGATCGCCGCCGTGAACGTCCGCCAGCCGAACTTGCGTTGGCCCGTCGAGACCACGCTTGCATCACGGGTTCGAGACCAACGCGTGAACTCGGTCGCCAGGCGGGGAAAGTATCTCCTCGTGACGACAGAAGGCGGGACACTGCTGATCCATCTCGGCATGTCCGGCAGCCTGCGCTACCTGACGAAACCGATAGCCCCGTCGCGACACGATCACGTAGACCTCCTGTTCGCCTCGGGGGCCCGGTTACGCTTTACCGATCCGCGGCGCTTCGGCAGTCTGCATTTCACGACCAACCCTGAGGATCACTGGCTGCTCAGAGATCTCGGCCCGGAACCACTGGGCGAGGAATTTACCGCCGAGTATTTGTGGAGTAGCTCACGGGGGCGGCGCGTGGCGATCAAGCAGCATGTCATGAACGGCCGCATCGTCGTCGGCGTAGGGAATATCTACGCGAGTGAGGCGCTGTTTCGTTCCGGCATCCACCCGAGTCGGTCGGCGGGCCGCATCGCGAGACACCGATTCGACTTACTGGTCGATGCGGTCCGGGCCGTGCTGAACGAGGCGATCCGAGCCGGTGGTACCACTCTCAGGGACTTCGTCGACGGGGACGGGCAACCCGGCTACTTTCAGCGCGCGCTATTAGTCTATGGCCGCGAAGGCGAACCATGCGTGCGGTGTGCGACGCCGATCAAGCATCGAGTACTCGGGCAACGCGCTAGTTACTACTGCCCGCAGTGTCAGCATTAATGCTGCTAGGGCGAATAGAATCTCGGCTCACCGATACCCCGTGGGTCCGAGGCCGCATCGACTTCGCCGGTATCGAAATCCCACGTGACGACGTGCATGTTACCGAAATCTCCTCGCGCTCTCGCCAGCGAATGACCGAGTGCTTCGAGTTGAACAACTTGCTCCGCGGTGAGCGCATCGGCCTCGTAACCGATTTGATCCGGAGAATATTGGTGATGGATGCGCGGCAAAGAAACCATCGTCCTCGCGTCGGCGCCGTCGATCCAGGCGAGACTCGCCAGGAACACCATCGTGATGATCCGGCTTCCTCCGGGCGTGCCGAGTATGCCGAGACCGTCCTCGTCGATGAGTATGGTGGGCGTCATGCTCGACAACATTCGTTTCCCCGGCGCGATGGCGTTGGCCTCCCCGCCCAATAGCTGATAGCCGTTGGCGACCCCCGGTTTCATCGAGAAGTCGTCCATCTCGTTGTTCAAAAATACGCCCGTGCCCGGCGGCATGAAGCCACTGCCGTATGGGAAGTTGATGGACTGGGTAACGGCCACGGCATTGCCTTCCGAGTCCAGGACCGAGAAGTGGCTCGTCTGATCCCCACTGGCCGCCCCGGCAATATCAATGCTGGGCAGAGTGTCGCTCGGTGTCGCCTGATCGATCCGCATGCTCATGCGTTGGCCCGCAGCGTAGTAAGGATGCAGCAGACGCTCCAACGGCACGTCGACGAAATCGGTATCTCCGAGATACTCAGCCCGGTCCCGGTACGCCCGACGCATTGCCTCCGCGAGCAGATGCGTACGGGTTACGGCGTCGGCCTGCTCGAGTTCGTAGCCGGAGACGATATTCAACATGTTGATGAGTGCGACACCACCCGATGAAGGCGGGGGCGACGAAATGATTGTCGCGCCTCGATAGGTCCCAATCACAGGCTCGCGTTCCACAACGCGGTAGCCCGCTAGATCCTCCAGCGTCCAGATTCCTCCGCCGGCCCGGGCCCCTTCCACGAGCTTTGCCGCAACATTGCCCCGGTAGAATCCGTCGAACCCCTCTCGTGCCAAGGCCGTGAGCGTCGCGGCGAGGTCTTCCTGACGAAGCGTATCGCCCTCGGCGGGCGCCTCGCCGCCGGGCAGAAAGACCGCCTGTGCGGCCGCGTTCATGGACCGGCCACGACGGGCCAGCCCGTTGGCCAACGACGCGTGGGCCCGGTAGCCATCCCGGGCATAGCGAATCGCCGGTCGCAATGAGTCCTCGAGCGGAAGACGGCCGTAGTGCTCGGCCAGATGAACCAGCGCAGCCGGCAACCCCGGAATACCCGCGGCCAGCGGCCCGTCCCTGGACGCGCGCGGTATCGGGTCGCCATCGGCGTCCAGGTACATGTCGGGTTCGGCAGCGGCTGGCGCGACCTCGCGACCGTCGATCATGACGTTCAGGCCGTCGGCTTCACGATGAAGTAGGAAGAGTCCCCCACCACCCAGGCCGGAACCGACGGGCTCGACGACGCCCAGTGCTGCGCTCACGGCGACAGCAGCGTCGAACGCATTGCCGCCACTCGCGAGAATCTCAACTCCAGCCTGGCTTGCCAGCGGATGAGCGCTGGCAACGGCCGCCCGGTTAGGGCTTACGCTGGCTGCAAGTACAACGCGCCCAGCAAGTACGAATGCAAGCAGGACGAAAGATATGTGTCGGGGATTGAGCTTCATCGTCAATTACCGAATTTCGCCTTCAGCCTGTCAGCGACGTGCGGGTGCACGAAGGGTGAAACATCGCCCCCAAGCTCGGCAATCTCGCGCACGAGACTGGAAGATATAAAGGTGTAGTGCTCGGTCGGCGTCAGAAATACGGTCTCGACCTGGTCCGTCAGATGCCGGTTCATCGTCGCGAGCTGGAATTCGTACTCGAAGTCCGATACCGCCCGAAGCCCTCTGATAATAGCGCGTAGTCCATGCTCGTGGGCGAAATCGACCGTCAAACCCTCGTAGCCCGTCACGGACACGCCGGGAATATCCTTAAGTACCGCGCTCGCCAGCGCGACACGCTCATCCAGGGAGAAGAGCAGATCCTTGCCGGGACTGGCGGCGATCGCGACCACGATCTCGTCGAAGATCTGGCCGGCCCGTCGCACGAGGTCTTCATGACCCCGAGTCACTGGATCGAATGTTCCGGGATAAACTGCACGAACGCTCATTAGTACACGGTAACCTCAGCTACACCTGGACTTATTCTAGCCTTGTGACGGCATGAGCGTCATTCTTGAAGCGCCAGCAATCCGTAGCACACCCCTCCGGCCCGGCTCTCCTTTGCAAGTACCGCCCCGGGCAGCGCGTCCGAGAGTCCATCGAGATCGCCGCCGGCACCGGCGGTCTGCTGGCGTTCGACATAAACCCGCGCTCGCGGCGCCAGCCACGGAGACAGCTTCCCGAGTAACGGTTCCAGAGGCAGCTCGTAGGGCGGATCGAGAAAGACGATGTCGAACTGCTGGGATACGGACCGGTCTAGCATCGTCAACGCGTCTTCGTGAATCACGCTCGCGTCCACCTCGAATTGAGCGATCTGCGTCCGGAGCGAGCGGATTAACGAGGCGTCCGTTTCTACGAACCAGACCTCCTTCGCTTCTCGTGACAATGCCTCAAGCCCCAATACGCCCGTGCCGGCGAATAAATCCAGGCAACGGGCCCCGGGGGTCAGGACGTCTAGCCAGTTAAATAGTGTTTCGCGAACGCGATCGGGCGTGGGCCGGACCGCGGTCCCGGCCGGGATGGGTATTCGTCTGCCGCGCCAGTCGCCGGCTATGATGCGGACTGAGTTGGCGCTCTCCCGACTGGTCATGCCACAACCCTACCTCAAGTTGCATTGAGACGGCATGGGCTCTGCGTATAATTCTGCGCCTCAGGCCGATTCTCAAGACGCCTCTTCAGATGATTCGTTTCGAAAATGTCTACAAACGGTATCCGAGCGGTCGCGACGCGTTAGCGAGCGTGAGTTTTCACCTTGAGCCGGGTGAGATGGCGTTCTTGACGGGCCCGTCGGGTGCGGGCAAGAGCACGTTCTTGAAACTGGTCGCGTTGATAGAGAGGCCGACCCGGGGGACCGTGTTGGTCGGCAACCTCAATACCTCGAGAGTCTGGCGCCGGCGGATCCCTCATTTTCGTCGACGGCTCGGGATCGTTTTCCAGGACCACAAGCTGCTGAACGACAGGACGGTGTTCGACAACGTCGCTCTGCCGCTCGTGATCGCCTCGTTGAGCCGGCGGGACGTCGGGCGTCGCGTGCGCGCGGCTCTGGATCAGGTTGGCCTCCTCGGCTACGAGAAACTGCCCCCCGTCGCGCTTTCCTCGGGCGAGCAGCAACGAGTCGGTATTGCCCGCGCCGTCGCGAGCCGGCCGGAACTCGTGATCGCCGACGAGCCCACGGGAAATCTGGATCCGAAGCTCTCTCGCGAAATTCTGGGGCTATTCGAGCGCTTCAACGAGGTTGGGGTGACCATTCTGATCGCGACTCACGACCTCGGATTGATCGAAGAGCACAAGCACAGACGGCTCAGGCTGGACGGCGGCAGAGTCGTGCCGGAACAGGCCGCATAGCACCGACATGATGCGCCGTCTCAAGCACTACTTCGCGTTGCATGCCCAGAACCTGCTCGGGGCGCTGGGGCGGGTGGCGCGGCAACCCGTCGGCAGCTTGATGACTATCGTCGTCATCGCGATCGCGCTGGCGCTCCCGACAGGGTTGCGCGTTCTACTGAATAACGCACAGATCATAAGCGGCTCCTGGGACGGTGCGATCGATTTCACCGTCTATCTCAATCCGGACGTCGAGACGGCCCGGGCCGAGGAGTTAGCGCGTGACGTGCAGGCGCGAGAGGACGTGACCCAGGCCGTGTTTATTTCTCGTAGCGCAGCGCTCGCCGAATTCCGCGCGTACTCAGGCTTCGGGGAGGCCGTGGATCTATTGGACGAGAACCCTCTGCCACATTCCCTCGTGGTGCGCCCCGTGAGTGGAGACAAGGCCGACGTCGAAGCGCTGGCCGGCGCTTTGGCGTTAATGCCCGAGACAGACTTCGTGCAGCTCGATACCGCCTGGGTCGAACGGCTCAGCGCGATGCTGGCTCTCGTGAGACGCGTCGTCGACATGGCTACGATCCTGCTAGGCCTGGCCGTTGTCCTTGTGATCGGCAATACCATCCGGCTCGAGATCAACAACCACCGAGAAGAGATTCAGGTGGTAAAACTCGTCGGCGGCAGCGACGGATTCATTCGTCGCCCGTTTCTGTATCTGGGTCTTATCTATGGGCTCGCCGGCGGCGTCATGGCGGCGCTCACGGTGGCGTTGAGCCTGAGCCTGGTGGCGTCGCCGACGCGCGAGTTGGCGCAGCTCTATGGCTCGACCTTTAGTCTCGCGGGCCTGGCCTGGCCCCAGACTCTGCTGCTCCTCGGCAGCGGCGCCCTGCTCGGCTGGGCGGGTGCCGGGGTCGCCGCCGCACGTCATTTGAGAGCGATAGAGCCTACTTAAGGTACTGTTTTAAAAGAGCTTCTGTTTTTCTGGCCCGGGAACTTCACCCGTTCTTATCACTCTAACGTCGAGAGTGCTAAAATAGCACCCAGCTAGGGAGGCTAGTTTTCGTGACTACAGCAGTTGCTCTCAAAGATAACGTACTCGCACTCAGCGGGCCGATCGGCAGCCTGGACCAATACATGGCTGCGGCTTCCGCTATTCCGATTTTAAGCGCCGAGGAAGAATTCGAGCTGGCGACACGGCTTAGGGATTCGAACGACCTGGAGGCCGCTCAGACGCTCGTCATCTCACATCTTCGCTTCGTCGCGCACATCGCGCGAGGTTACGCAGGCTACGGGCTACCGATAGGCGACTTGATACAAGAAGGCAATGTCGGCCTGATGAAAGCCGTCAAGCGTTTCGATCCAGACGTCGGAGTGCGGCTCGTGTCCTTCGCCGTGCATTGGATTCGGGCAGAGATTCATGAGTACGTTCTGAAGAACTGGCGGCTGGTCAAGGTCGCGACGACCAAGGCGCAGAGAAAGCTCTTCTTCAATCTGCGCAAAGCGAAGAAGCATCTCGGTTGGCTGTCCAAAGACGAAACCGAAGCGGTCGCCAACGACCTGGGCGTGAGTACACGCGAAGTCACCGAAATGGAGAAGCGACTCTCGGGGCGCGATATCTCCTTTGATCCGGCTCCTACGGAGAACGAGGAGTACACCCCCATGGCCTATCTGCCGAGTCCCGGCAGCGATCCGGCTGAACTTGCTGAACAGGCCGACTGGCACGCCGACTCCCATGACCGGCTGGGCGAGGCACTCGGCGAACTGGATGACCGTAGCCGCGACATCGTTGCGCGGCGCTGGCTGGCCGATAAGAAAGACACGCTCCATGAGCTCGCGGCCGAGTACGGGGTTTCCGCCGAGCGTATTCGCCAGATCGAGGCGAAGGCTATTTCCAAACTCAAGGGCTTCATGACCCCCTAAAGTCCCCGCAGGCTCTCCGCCCGATACCGCTGTAGGAGCGACGGTCACGTCGCGATGCTTCGTCGCGGCCGGGCGGCCGCTCCTACGAGAGGGGGCGCCAATGCTAAGCTGGGGCCGTATGAATACCGGAAAACTCGTCGCCGTCGTCGAAGACGAACCCGCCATTCGAGAGAACTACACGGCCGCGCTGCAGCGCAACGGTTATCGCGTCCAGGGCTACTCGAGCAGACCGGCCGCGCTGAGCGCATTCGAGACGCGGCTGCCGGATCTGGTCATCATCGACATCAACCTCGGCGAGGAAGTCGAGGGCGGTTTCGAGCTCTGTCGGGAACTGCGGGCACGATCAGCCCAGCTGCCGATCATCTTTCTTACCGCTCGTGAGAGCGAGCTGGACATCGTGTCCGGCCTGCGCCTGGGCGCCGACGACTATCTCACCAAGCGCATCGGCCTGGAGCATCTGCTGGCGAGAGTGACCGCGTTGCTGCGAAGGGTCGATGCACTCACAAAACCCGGCGATGAGCCGAAGCTCCTGGAGCGGGGGTCCGTGGTATTGGATTTGGATCGTATGAGTGCTGCCTGGAGGGGGAACCCCGTCTCGCTGACGTTGACGGAGTTCTGGGTCGTCCACGCGTTGGCACGCTATCCCGGACATCTGCGAACGCGCGAACAATTAATGACGGCCGCGAACGTCGTCCTCGACGACAGCACCGTGACTTCCCAGATCAAACGTATCCGCGCAAAGTTCACGGCAGTCGACCCTGATTTCACGGCGATCGAGACCGTCTACGGCATGGGCTATCGCTGGGTCGACGAGCAGGGCGCGCAGTCGCCTTAGCCATGTCACTTCGCATTCAGCTTCTCGGCGTGGGGCTATTGACCCTGGTGCTTCCGTGGGCCGGGTATCGCTACGTTCAGGAGCTCGAGGGGGCGCTCCGCAACGGGCTGGAGCAGTCGTTGCTGGCAAGCGCGAGCACGATGGCGGCAGCTATGGAGCTACAGCCGCTCGCGGGCGCGGATCAGGCCCAGGGGACGACTACCGAGAGCACCATCTACGCACATCCCCTCGTCACGCCACCGAGTATCGACGGGTATCGGAACGATTGGAGCTCCGCGGCGGAGACTGCTCGTCCGCTGGGTAGTGTGGCCCAATACTGGGCCGGGCTGCACGAACGTACTGTCTATGTGTTCTTGAGTGTGACCGACGAGGATCTGATCTATCAGAGCTCGCCGACGCAGACGCCCTATGGTGATCGAGTCCTGTTGCTGCCGGGCGGTGAACAGTACGGCTGGTTGTTGCTACACGGTTCCGGCCCGGGCAGCGTGCGTTCACAGCGGACCCGAGCGCCTTTGTTTGCCCCAACGGCACGGTATGAGGATCGCGTGGTCGGCTACTGGCGTGCGACCGCCGGTGGCTACGATGTCGAAGCACGCCTGCCGCTCGATCTGGTTCGCGGGCGCTTAGGGCTGGCCGTCATCGACGTGGATCACCCCACCGAGCAAGGAGCTGGAGAGGCTGAGTTCGACGTCACACTGCAGACATCCTGGCAGGCGGACTCGGATACCGGACCCGGCGCTTTTGTCTATCGCCCGCGGAACCTCGACGCGATCGGCGGCCAGTTCGTGCAACCCGGGAGACGGCTGCGGGTCGTCGATCCGCTCGGATGGGTCCTGTTCGATGGTGGCGCGATGGATCCGCTGAGCGACGCGTTTGCACCGTCCTCGATCAGCCTGGCCGAACGTTTTTATCGTTTTATCCTTGCTCGAGGCGACGCACCGTATCAGGGCCTCGAGGACCCGCCCGGCCGTGTGGCGGACGCAACGTTGA
>JAZFYK010000137.1:0-10852 GCA_036443505.1 Gammaproteobacteria bacterium
ATGCCCTATCTGGAGGCGATCCAGAGAGACTACGCCGCCGACGGTGTCCAGATCGTCGCGATCAACGCCAAGGAAAGAGGCATCGGCGACCCCGTAGCCTATCTTGAGAGCATCGGTTTCCCCGTACTGGGTATTCTCGACGGCGACGACATTGCCGAGGCCTATGATGTCCAATTCATTCCGGGGTTGATGGTTGTCGATGGCGCCGGAGTTGTTTCATACCGCCGGGCGTCCACCGATCTCCCGGCCGGGCAGAGCGTATCGGCATTCTGGGCCGAGGAAGTCCGCGAGGCGCTCGATCTCGCGCTGCGCTAAACAGAGCCGTCGAGTCTAGCGGACGCTTTAGCTAACGATCATGACGAGATCCGTCGTTACAGGCGCAAACCGCGGCATCGGGCTCGAACTCGTACGACAGCTTGCCGCGAGGGGAGACTCCGTAGTCGCCGCGTGCCGGGAGACGTCCCCGGGACTCAGCGCCTTACACGTCGACGTCTACGAGAACCTGGACGTCAGTGATGAGCGGTCGGTGGCCGAATTCGCGGGCGGCCTGGGCGACGAGCCCGTTGATATGCTGATCAACAACGCTGGGGTTCTGACAACGGAGGAACTCGATAGCTTGGACTGGGGACGCATGCGTCACCAATTCGAAGTGAATGCACTCGGGCCTCTCCGAGTGACTTCGGCGTTAATTCCTCGCATGGCGAAAGCGGGTAAGATCGGCATCCTTTCGAGTCGTGTGGGCTCGCTGCAGGACAATAGTTCGGGAGGCATGTACGGCTACCGGATGTCCAAAGCGGCTGTCAATATGGCCGGTGTCAATCTCGCACACGATCTCAAGCCGCGGGGAATCGCGGTGTTTCTGTTTCATCCCGGTTATGTGAAGACTGGAATGACGCATGGCCAGGGCTACACGGAACCCGAGGAGGCCGCACGGGGGCTGATAGAGCGAATGGATACCCTGACGCTGGCGGACACCGGCACGTTCTGGCACGCGAATGGCGAGCCACTGCCATGGTAATCTACAGAAAATAATTCGTTATCATCTGTGGGTGGCACCGTCGCCCGGCCCACTATAAACAGAATAATAAGAGGGGCTTGGAACATGTCTGATAAACTCAAAAATACCATTATCATACTTCTACTGGGTTCAACGTCCTTCTTCTATTGGCTCAGTCACGCTAATGCTGTAGTAGCGGACGATTTCATCGATTCCTGCGCACCGCTCATCTATGGGTCAGAGACCAATGCATGAAACCTGCGATGACGCATCTTGAGTTGCAATCGAAAGAGGCGCGCCGCGGCGTGACTGCAAAGCCTCGCGCGACCATTATCCTGCCGATGCTGTTCGCTGCTGCGCTCATGGTTTGCGGGTCGGCTCGGGCGCAGGTTGGCGGGGTTCCTCTCGATGGCTTCCCGGGCGTTGGGGAGCCGCCGCGGGTCGTACTGTTAGATCCTGGTGAAGGGGAGAAGAGCGAACTCCGCTTCCGCTTCAGTGCCGGCTCGATCCACGAGATGGTCATGACCATTCGAATGTCGAACCCCCAGGCTCCCGAGATCCATCTGCCGGGGATACGATACCCTATGGTGACGGAGGTTTTGGAGGCCAACGAGGACCGCGCCCGAGTACACGTGAGCATACCGACCGATCCCGATCTGGTCGATGCGGAAGATGCTCCACCCGAACTCGTCGCGAACCTGATGAGGGGGCTCCAATCCATGTCGTCCTTCCGCGCCCAGATCACCATAACCAGCCTGGGTGTCACCGAAGAGATGGAGTTTCAATTCGATACGGGCAATCCGGGATTGGAGCAGTTTCACGAATCCATAAGGCAGTCGTTAAGTCAGCTGACGAGGCCATTCCCGATAGAGCCGGTGGGCGTCGGCGCGCGGTGGCAGACCCTCAAGCGAATAGCTAGTCCGGTAACGGTCTACCAGCTGGAGACCTTCGAGTTGCTGCGACACGCGGGCTCGAGTGTGACGCTGGGTATGAAGGTGGAGCAGCTCATTCCCATGCAGTCGATCGCCTCGCCCGAGGCTCCTCCCGGCGCGACCGTCGACGTCGCAGGCAGCGGTGAGGGGTCTGGTGAGGTCATTCAGGATATGCACTCCCCGGTTCTCCAGTCCCACAGCTCCCTTAACTCCGTGACGACGACGACCGTTCACGTCGGGGACGAGGTTTACGAGACGATTACGAACGTGGCGATTGTGGTGGACATCGAGCCTCGGGGCTAGGCCGCTGCCTAGCTCATGCCCTGAGTTTTCCTCATATTGTTCTGCGGGATTGGCATAAGGGCGCCATTTCTGCGGTGTATGCTAGCCGTCCCAGGTGAAACATTTCGATGCAGATGATCATTGCCAACCGGCTAATCGACGGGCGCGTCGTATTCATGGATGCCGACGCCGCTTGGGTTGATTCGATAGAAGAGGGCATTCTCCTGGAGACTGCTGCGGACAACGACCGGCTAATGGGTTTGGCCATGCGGGGTGTCGAGGACTGTGTGATTGTGGATCCTTATCTGATCGACGTGGTAATGGACGATGGAAAACGCCATCCGGTGGAGGCTCGCGAAGCGATTCGCGCGTTCGGTCCTTCTGTGCGAACCGACCAGCCGGACGGGAGCGGGTAACCAGGATGTATCGCTACGATGAATTCGACGAGAAGCTCGTGGGGGAGCGCGTCGAGCAATTCCGCCGTCAGGTGAAGCGCCGCTTCGCCGGCGAGCTAAGCGAAGATCAGTTCAAGCCGTTGCGGCTGATGAATGGTCTCTATATGCAACTGCATGCCTACATGCTCCGAGTCAACGTGCCCTACGGCAGCCTGTCATCGAGGCAGATGCGAAAGTTCGCACACATCGCTAGAACCTATGATAAGGGTTTTGGTCATTTTACGACGCGGCAGAACATTCAATACAACTGGGTCAAGCTCGAAGACACGCCGGATATACTCCGCGAACTTGCGGATGTAGAGGTCACCGCGATTCAGTCGTCTGGCAACTGCGTACGCAACATCACGTCTGACCAGTACGCCGGTAGGGCCGGGGATGAACTCGAAGATCCGCGAATCTATTGTGAGTTGTTGCGGCAATACTCGGTCCTGCACCCGGAGTTCTCGTACCTACCCCGCAAGTTCAAGATCGCGGTCACCGGGGCGCCGAAGGACCGTGCCGCCGTAGCCGTGCATGACATCGGGGTGCGGATGCATCTGAACGACGCGGGCGAGATGGGATTCGAGATGTTGGTTGGGGGCGGTCAGGGCCGGACGCCGTTTATTGCCCACACGATTCGTGAGTGGCTCGCGCCGGAGCACCTGCTGTCCTACGTCGAGGCGATCCTGCGGATCTACAACATCCATGGCCGGCGCGACAACATCAATAAGGCACGCATCAAGATCATCGTGAACCAGATGGGGATCGACAAGTATCGCGAACTCGTCGACGCCGAGTGGGAGCGGATCAAGGACGGCTCGCTCAAGCTGCCGCAGGAGGAGATCGATCGAATCGACGCCTATTTCGCGCCGCCTGGGTACGAAACGCTCGAGGATCTGACCGAAGAGCTCGACGCGTTGCAAGAAGTCGATGAGGGATTCGATCGGTGGATGAAGAGTAACGTCGTGGCTCACAAAGTTCCCGGCTACCGCATCGTCAATATCACGCTCAAGGCCCCCGGCCGTGTGCCGGGGGATATCAGCGCCGACGACATGGACGCCGTGGCCGAACTCGCGGATCGGTACAGTCTGGGCGAGATCCGGGTCAGTCACCGCCAGAACCTTACATTCGTCGACGTGAAGCAGCAGGATCTCCACTCCCTGTGGCAGGAACTTGACGAACTCGAGCTCGCGACCCCCAATCTGGGCCAGCTTACGGACATCATCTGCTGCCCCGGCCTGGATTACTGTAACCTCGCAAACGCGCGCTCCATTCCTGTAGCCAACGACATTAACCGGCACTTCGTGGATGTCGATCACCTGGCCCGCGTCGGCGACCTCACGATCAATATCTCCGGTTGCATGAACGCTTGCGGCCATCACCACGTCGGTAATATCGGCATTCTCGGCGTGGACAAGCGCGGCAAGGAATTCTTCCAGCTGACGCTGGGTGGCTCCTCCGACGAGAACGCGTCCCTGGGCGATCGGCTTGGTCCGGGCCTGGCTCAGGAGGACGTGCCGAGCGCGATCGAGGCCATCGTCGACCAGTATCTCGATGTTCGCCAGGAGGGCGAGCGCTTTCTGGATACCTACCGGCGGGTCGGGATAGCGCCCTTTAAGGATGCCGTATACAACTCGGCTGATAGCAAGGAAGTAGCGTAGTGGCCCTCGTCAAAGCTGGACAGTTGATTGACGACGCCTTCACTTACGTGGCCGATGACGCCGCGCTTCCGCCGGCCGGCGCCGTCATCGTCGGCCTGGAACGCTGGCAGTCCGCCCGTGAGGACTTGCTCCGACGCGGCGAGCCCGTGGGTGTCCGGCTCAGGAGCGAAGAGCCACCGGAACTCATCGGCGATGGGCTAGAGAAACTCGCGGTGGTCGCCTTGGAGTTTCCGGCCTTCAGAGACGGGCGAGCCTACTCCTACGCGCGGCTCCTCCGGGAAAAGTACGGCTATCAGGGGGAACTGCGCGCGGTCGGTGACGTGCTCCTTGAGCAACTTCACTTTATGGTCCGCACCGGGTTTGATGCCTTTGAGATCGAAAGCGACGATCCGTTGGGTGATTTCCGGGTCGCTGCCGAGGATTTTTCCGTTTGGTATCAGCCGACAGTCGACGGCCGCCGTACGGCGATCGAGCTTCGCCAGCAGCGGAGATAGCCGGCCCTTTCCACATGTCGATGTGAGGGGCTCGGAAAGCATTCGAAAAGTGTTGGGTTGACGGGCTTTCCTCGCGCCTTGCCCTCGGAAACAGGGCTAAGTAGTGGATTTTATTGATAAAGAGAATATTGCCGTTTTTTTAACCAATCTAATCTCAGCCCATGCGGCATCAGGCGCGACGCGAAATATTCAGGGTGTTCTCCACAGAGTTATCCACAGGATCTGTGGATCATTTGAATCTTGATCCCACGGCGCCGGTCTCCCAAACTGTAGTTCGCGCACGCGCGGAATCTGCTTCATGCTCAACGGCTTAAATCGACGGCACATCCTGCAGGGCGGGACCTTGTTGAGCCTGGGCCCGTCGCTGCTCAAAGCGGCCTGCGTCGACACGCCGATCAGCGCCTTCGACGACGATTCCACCGCCGAGGAGGTCACTGAGAGTCTCGATCTGACGGGTAAGACGGCCCTGGTAACGGGCGTCAACTCGGGGATCGGCTACGAGACGATGCGGGTATTGGCTCTGCGCGGCGCCCATGTCCTGGGTACGGCGCGGACGGCGGAGAAGGGGCAAACGGCCTGCGACAGCGTCGTCGGGCACGCGACGCCACTCGTCCTGGAGTTGTCGGACTTCGATTCCGTCGTCGCGTGCGCGAACGCCGCACAGGCACAGGCCGATTCTATCGACATCTTGATCTGTAATGCCGGCGTCCTGCTGACTGAGCTGCGACAGGTGGGGGGGCTGGAGATGCATTTCGTTGTAAACCACCTCGGCCATTTCCTCCTCGTGAACCGCCTGCTCGAGCAAGTACTTGCCGCGCCCGAGGGCAGGGTCGTCGTCGTTGCCAGCCGAGCGCATCACTCGGCGCCTCCGGACGGCATCCAATTCGACAATCTCGCAGGTGAAGGTGATTTCGACCGCCAGGAATCTTACGGACACTCCAAGCTGGCCAACGGTCTGTTCGCACGCGAACTTGCGCGTCGCCTGGAAGACACGAGCGCCACCGCGAACTCGTTGCACCCGGGTGTCGTCGTGACGAATATTGCGCGTAATCTACCCGGTTGGCAGGAAGCGATCTATCGCGTCGCCGGATCGTTGTTTCTGAAGTCCGTTGAAGAGGGCGCTGCGACAACCTGTTATGTAGCCACGAGTCCGGAGCTCTCTGGTGTCAACGGGTGTTATTTCTCGGACTGCAATCCAGTCACTCCAAGCGCGAACATGCTCGATGACGATATGGCCGAGAGACTGTGGTCGGTGTCGGAGTCTGTGACTGGGCGTTATCTAATTTAAGGGCCGAGCCGTGGAGGCTCAAGCCTCAGGCGCTGCCTATCTGGAAGATCATGAATGCGCCAAGATATCCTAACGCCGTCATATAGCTCCACGCGAACAGCGGCCAGCCCCAGCCGTTAGTTTCGCGTTTGATGACGGCGAGTGTGGCCGCGCACTGCAGGCACCAGGCGTAGAACACGAGCAGGCCCAGCACCATGGGCAGCGTGAAGACCAGCCGACCGTCAGGCCAGGTTGCCGCGGTCAAGCGGTCCGCCAGGCTGGCGTCATCGGCTGCGGCGCCCACGGCGTAGATAGTCCCCAGCACGGCGACGACAACTTCGCGTGCCGGGAAGCCCGCGATGACAGCCGCCGAGATACGCCAGTCCCAGCCAAGCGGTACGAACAGCGGTTCCACGAATTGGCCGGCTCGGCCGAGCCAGCTCTGCGACAGATGAGCCGCAGCCGCTTCGTTATCGATCTGCGCGGCAGCTTGCTCCAGGGAGCTACCCTCGAATGTGGCCGCCGCCTGTGCCTGAGCAGACACGCGTTCTGTCTCGATAAGTTCCGAGCGTGGGAAGTAAGCCAGCGCCCATACCACGACCGCAACCGAAAAAATGACCGTGCCCGCGCGGCGGAGAAATATCCGCACTCGGTCCAGTAGTTTCATGAGTACCGTCTGAATATTCGGCAGGTGGAAGTCCGGTAGCGCGAGTATGAAGGTGGGGCTCGGGCCGCGAAGTGCCGATCTCTTCAGTAGCAGCGCAGTTCCTACTCCGCCAACGATCCCCAGCATGTAAAGGCCGAGCAACACCAGGCCTTGCAGGTTCACAAAGCCGAGACTACGACTGGGGACGAATGCTGCGATCAGCAACGCGTACACGGGTAGCCTGGCGGAGCAAGTCATGAAAGGCGCGGCCATTATCGTCGCGATGCGATCGCGCCGATTGGGGATCACCCGTGTCGCCATGATGCCGGGAACCGCGCAGGCGAAGCTCGACAACAGTGGGATGACCGACTGACCGGATAACCCCACAGACCGCATAGCTCGATCGACAAGAAATGCCGCTCGCGCCAGGTAACCCGTATCTTCCATGACGATGATAAAGAGGAACAAGATCAGGATCTGTGGCAGAAAGATGATGACACTGCCGACACCGGCGATTACGCCATCCACGAGGAGACTCGTGAACATGCCGGGTGGGAGCCCCGTTTCGAGCCAGGCACCGATCGCCCTGGCTCCCGCGTCGATAGAGTCCATCACGGGCGTCGCCCAGGCGAAGACGGCCTGAAAGACTGTTGCCATCACGAGAAGAAAGAGTGCCGTGGCCGGGTAGGGCCGATTCAGCCAGGTACCGAGCTTGCTGCCCCATCGGGCAGTGGCGCCGGCTCGCACTTGAACGGCTGGCAGCGTCTGTCTGATCCACTCATAGCGCTTCCGGGCTTCGACCGCCAGTGGCGGATCGTCTCCACACAGCGCTCGCCGCATAGCGTCCAATTGGGCCTCCGCTGCCGCCCCCAATGAGTCTCGAAGCACGCGGATGGCCTGTCTATCGCCATCGATCAGTGCGCGCTCGATCTCAACGAGGCTGAGCGTCGTCTCTCCGAGTTCGCCCTGCAGCGTCTCGGCGGCGCGACGAAGGTCCGGCCAGAATGAGCGTACGTTCGGAGAGGAACTCTTCACGGCTTGTTCGACGAGCTCCCTGAGCCGACCCATCCCGCGTCCCGTCGTCGCGACGATCGTGCAGATCGGGATGTTACCCATTCGTTGCGATAGCGCTTCCGTATCGACTCGAATGTTTTTTCGAGTCGCCGCATCCGTCATCGTCAACGCGACGACTATCGGCCGTTCGAGTTCCGCAAGCTGCTGCAGTAGATACAGGCCTTGGTATAGCCGCGTCGCGTCCACGGCGACGAGGATGACATCGGGTGCGGGCGTGCCCGGTACGCGGCCCAGAAGTACCTCGACCGCAATGCGCTCGTCATCCGAATTCGCACTCAACGAGTACGTCCCGGGCAGGTCGACAAGATCGACGACTGCGTCGTTCAGCGTGAGTTTACCGATGCGTTTCTCTACCGTGACACCGGGGAAGTTGGCTGTCTTCTGCCGCAAGCCCGTGAGCCGATTGAATATCGTGCTCTTGCCGGAGTTCGGGTTGCCGACCAGCGCGATCGTCGTCGTTCGCGAGACCGTGATGTGCTCCACCGGCACGCTGATCGTGTTGGGGCTAGCCACTGCCGGACTCGCGGTTGACCTCGAAATGCCGAGCATCGGCCTGGCGCAGCGATACTGCGCCGCCATGGAGAAGAAACTCCAGCGGGTCACCGCCGAGGGACGCGCCGACGAACTGGAGCTCGGCGCCCTCGACGAAGCCCATGATCATGAGTCTCTGTACGCTGGTTGGGGCCGTTTGGATGGCTTGGATACGGACACGGTCGCCCGGCTTGAGATCGGCAAGGGTCATCGTAGCGGCTTGTCCTGCAGCACCTAGACGCGAATGATAATCATTCTTATTCTAGGGACTCAGGTAGCAGCTCACAAGCTGGGAATCCCGAAGGGGCGCCACTCTCGGCACTCCACCCACGGCTAAGGGCGCGTCCGGATAGTCTCGCGAGACTTAATCTCGCCTCGCCGTCCATGGCTCGGCTCGAATCGTGGGCTCGTCGCTTTAGGCCGTCCCTGGCACGCTCCTCGCCCGCGACGCTCGCGAGACCTATCCGGACGCGCCCCCTCACGGCGAGTGCGGCATTCAAGCCATCAGGGCTATCGGTGCTACAGGGGTTTATAGAGGCGCTCGTCGTAGAGGCTGCCGCTCAGCGGGAGCAGTGCGGCGCGAAATTCCTTGGAATGCGCCGCCTCGGAGTGAGCGGCCTGATCCTCCGCGCTCTCCCAGCTCTCTACGAGCGTCATATGATTCCTGCGGCTGACCTGCGCGAGCACGTCGAAGCGCACATTGCCGGCGTCTTGTCGGCTCGCCGCAACCAGCGTTTGAAGATAGCGGACGCCCGTGTCGAGATTCGACGGAATGACATCGACATGTGTCAGGCCATAGATCGCGCCGTCGGCAACGTCACTGTGTGCCACTGCAACCTGGCTATGGTGGCGCTCGTCATAGGGGCTGTAGAGCAGCGGTTCCATGGCCGCCCGGAATCTGCTGGTGTGAGCGGCGGCGGCGTGCGTCGCCTGCGCATCTGCATCCACCCAGGTTTCGAACAACGCGAAATGGTTGGGACGGCCGATGCGCTGCAGGACCTGAAACCGAGCGTTGCCATCGTCGCTGCGGCTCGCTTCGCCGTGTGCCACGAGTAAGTCGATAGCCTGCTCTGTAGCGGCTGGTGTGACCTCGATATAGGTGACGACGTAGGCCGCCTCGCTCATCTGGGCATCTACGCCTGAGCCGAGTCCGAGAGCCATCACGGCAGAGCCGAGAGCAAGATATAAAGAGCTTCGCATCGCTAAGTCCCCTTGTAAATCAGTTAGTTACGTATAGGTCACTCGGTCTCGGGCCCTACGCTGTCCGACTCGCCGGGTTTCGGGTTGTAGCGCCGCAGGCGAATATCGGCTTGCTCTTTGTGGCCCATGAAACCTTCAAGCTCACATAGGCGCGAGCAAATCTCGCCGACCCGAACGGACGCGGCCTCGGTGATTTTCTGATAAGTACAAGTCTTCATGAACATGCCGACCCACAGACCGCCCGTAAATCGGGCAGCTTTCCGCGTGGGTAGCGTGTGGTTGGTGCCGATCACCTTGTCTCCGTACGCTACATTGGTCTCCGGCCCAAGAAACAGCGCGCCGTAATTGGTCAAATGCTCCAGAAAGTAATCGGGGTCTTCGGTCATCACCTGGACATGCTCGGACGCGATCTCGTCGGCCACTCTGAGCATCTCGGCGGCGTCATCGCAGAGGATGACCTGGCCGTAGTCCTTCCACGCAGCGCCGGCGATCTCTGCGGTCGGTAAGGTCTCAAGCTGACGCTCGACGGCCGCCATGGTGTCTCGGGCCAGTTGCTCGGAGTCAGTGAGCAGGATCGCCGGTGACGTCGGCCCATGTTCCGCCTGGCCCAGGAGATCGGTAGCGCATAGCTCCCCATCGACGCTGTCGTCGGCGATCACGAGCGTCTCGGTGGGTCCTGCCAGCAGGTCGATGCCCACTCTGCCGAAGAGTTGCCGTTTGGCTTCGGCAACGTAAGCGTTACCGGGGCCGACGAGCATATCGACTGCGGCGATGCTGTCCGTGCCAAGCGCCATGGCCGCGACGGCCTGCGCGCCGCCGAGACAGTAAATCTCGTCGGCGCCGCCTAGATGCATTGCGACGACGATGGCAGCGCTCACGCGGCCTTCGTAAGCAGGCGCGGAAGCGATGATCCGTTTCACGCCGGCGACTTTCGCCGTGACGACGCTCATGTGTGCCGACGCGACCAACGGGTATTTGCCTCCGGGCACGTAGCAGCCGACGCTGTTAACGGGCAGATTCTTGTGGCCGAGCGTCACGCCCGGCAGGGTCTCGACTTCGACGTCCCGCAGCGCGTCTTTCTGGACGCGCGCGAAGTTCCGGATCTGCGCCTGTGCAAACTTGATGTCCTCGATAACCTGATCGGACAATGGCCGATAGCAGTCATCGATTTCATATGCGCTGAGCCGAAAGGATTCCGGAGACCATTGATCGAAGCGCTCGGAATACTCTCGTAACGCGGCGTCGCCACGTGTGTCGATACCGTGAATGATCTGTCCGACGGTCTGGCGGACTTGATCGTCCTGGACCGCAATCGCGTCGCCGGTCATTCCCTG
>JAZFYK010000138.1:0-6150 GCA_036443505.1 Gammaproteobacteria bacterium
ATCAGGCGCGGCTCCAGGCGCAGCTGCTTCGTCGGCGTATCGGGAGACTGCATGCGTTCCAGCAGCAATGTGGCGGCCTGCACCCCGAGCTCATCGTGCGGAATATGCAGTGTGGTCAAGGGCGGGACGAAGCGATCCACGTAGGGCATGTCGTTGAACCCTGTAACGGAAATATCCTCCGGGCAGCGCAGGCCGAGCTCCTCCAGGGCGTCGTAACAGCCGAGCGCCAGTAGGTCGTTTGCGCTGAGTACCGCCGTGAATTTCTTGCCCGTCTGCATGAGCTCGTGGAACGCGGCCTGTCCTGCGGGCTCCGTGAATTCGCGGGCGTTGGTGATCAAGTCACGGTCGACCGTGATCCCGGCTTTCTTCGCCGTCTTGAGAAACGCGCGGTAGCGGGCGTGACCCGTCGACGTGCGTTGTGGGCCACCGACATACGCGATCTGACGGTGCCCGAGCTCGACGAGATGGCGTACGGCCAGGTCGATGCCGAGCTCGTCATCGTTGATGACCGCGGTGACGTTGTGTTTGTCGACCGTCCGATTGACGAGGACCAGTGGTATACCCTGTTCGATACACTGATCGACGAGCGGATCCTTGCGATTCGCCGCGGCCAGGATCAGGCCGTCGACCTGACGGGCTTTCATGTTCTCGATCAGCGCCTTTTCGCTGCGCCGCCTGCTGCCCGAGTCGGCGAGGATGGCGATATAGCCTTCGCTGTCGAGCGTGTGCTCGACGCCGCGCACGATGGGAGGGAAGACCGGGTTGGTCAGGTCGGGGATGATGACGCCGACCGTGAAGGTTCGTCGCGTCCGTAACCCCGATGCGAGCGGATTGCGACGATAGCCGAGCTCATCCGCGATCTGGATGATCTCCTTTGCCAGGCCATCGGAGACCATGGACCGTGTCTCCGGGTTGAGAACGCGGGAGACCGTCGATGGATGCACGCCCGCGCGGCTCGCGACGTCTTTGATATTGGCCCGCGTTTTGAGCATCCTTGGATCATAGGCGCCCGAGAATAGCCAAACAAGGCGACCGGTTAGACTCGAGAACGACGCCGTCCCGGTTGCAATGGGGTGCCCCGTCTCGTATTCTATGCAAACGATTGCAGCCTATTAAAACAAGCATTTGGAGCAGCAGACGTGACAAATCTAACAGACTATACGGTGGGGTGGATCGGCGTCGGGCGTATGGGTTACCCGATGGCGAAACGCCTGCTGGATGCCGGTTGTGATGTGTCCATCTACAACCGCACGCGCAGCAAAGCAGAGCCGCTCGCGGAAGACGGCGGCAAGATCGTCGACTCGCCGAAGGATCTCGCCGACCGCGACATCATCTTCACGATGGTGTCGACATCCGACGATCTCGTGGCCGTGACGTTCGGCGAGAATGGCGTTTTTACCGCAGAGGCGAAGCCGAAACTTCTCATCGATTGCTCCAGTATCTCCGAGCCGGCATCGGCCGACATACGCAAGCGTGCCGCCGAGATGGGGATCGACATGTTGGCCTCGCCGGTCAGCGGCAACGGCAAGGTCGTCAAGGCCGGCAAGCTCACGATCGTGACCTCGGGCCCGCGTGCCGCCTTCGACATAGCCGAGCCGTTTCTGAATCAGGTGGGGCGCGGTGTGACCTACGTCGGCGAAGGCGAACTCGCGCGCATGGTCAAGATCTGCCACAACCTGCTGCTGGGCGTCGTGACCCAGTGTCTCGCCGAGATCACGGTCCTGGCCGAGAAAGGTGGTGTGGCACGCCACGACACGATGAATTTCATTAACAACAGCGTGATGGGATCGATGTTCTCGCGGTACAAGACACCTTCGTTCGTCAATCTCGACCTCACGCCGACCTTCACGCCGATCCTGCTGCGCAAGGATCTCGACCTGGGCCTGAAGGCAGGCGAGAAACTGGGCGTCGAATTACCCGTCACTTCGGTAACCCGGGACATGGTGCAACGAGCGATCGACGCGGGTCACACCGACGTCGATTTCTCCGTACTCCTGCAGGAACAAGCCGAAGCGTCCGCGCTCGATATCAAGCCGGAGAACGTCGACGTCGATACCGGCCTGTAGGGCCACCGGCATGACCACCCGAGAGTAGGCTGGGCGTTCCGGCAAAGAAGTCAACGAAGCTGACGCTCGCGGCCATCGGCCCGGGCTTGCTACTGGCTGCCACCGGTGTCGGCGGTGGCGATCTCGCCACGGCATCTTTCGCCGGCAGCATCCTGGGCACGGCAGTCCTGTGGGCCGTGCTCGTCGGCGCCTTCCTCAAATTCGTCGTCACCGAAGGGCTCGCGCGCTGGCAGCTTGCGACCGGGGGCACGCTGCTCGAAGGCGTGGCGCATCGCTTGGGCCCGGGCGTGATCTGGGTCTTTCTCCCTTATCTCGTGATCTGGTCCCTCTTCGTCGGGTCGGCACAGATGAGCGCTTGCGGCGTCGCCCTGCATGCGCTCGTCCCGGTGTTCGACGATCCTACTCACGGCAAGATCTTCTTCGGCATCCTCTCCAGTCTGGTCGGCCTCGTGCTCGTATTGCGCGGCGGCTACCGGCTGTTCGAAAAAATAATGCGCGTGTGTATCAGCGTCATGTTCGTCACAGTTGTGCTGACGGCGGCGCTGCTCTGGCCCGGCACGGGCGAGGTGCTGCGGGGGCTCTTCGTGCCGAATTTCGCCGCGCTAAGCGGCGAGAGCCTGATCTGGACCGTGGCGCTGATCGGCGGCGTGGGCGGTACGCTGACCGTGCTGTGCTACGGCTATTGGATGCGCGAGGAAGGCAGGACGGGTGTTGAGGATATCTGGATTTGCCGCGTCGATCTGGGCGTCGGCTACGCGATGACGGCCGTGTTCGGTGTTGCCATGGTCATCGTCGGCAGCGATATCCAGATCGAAGGCGCAGGCGCCACGCTGCTAGTCGATCTGGCCGCACGGCTCGAAGGATCCATCGGCCCGGTCGGCAAGTGGATGTTCCTGATCGGTGCGTGGGGCACGGTATTCAGCAGTCTGTTAGGCGTCTGGCAGGCGGTGCCTTATCTGTTCGCCGATAGTTGGCGGCTGGCGCAACGGGGCACCGCCGGTGCGCAGGGCGCTCGTATCGACACCCGGGCACGACCCTACCGGATATTCCTTGTATTACTCGCACTCGTCCCGATGGCCGGTTTGTTCGTGGGCTTCCAGCAGGTGCAAAAGATTTACACGATCTCAGGTGCGATGTTTTTCCCGTTCCTCGCGCTGGCGCTGTTGATCCTCAACGGCCGTTCGGCGTGGGTGGGCCAGGGCTTCAAGAACCGGCCGATTACCGCGATCGTGCTCTTGGGCGTTCTGGCGTTTTTCTCCAGAATTGCAGTAAAAACCGCGTGGGGCATCTGAGCCGAGTAACTAGATTTCTAAAGAACGGCGACGCAACTTGCCCATATCGGCTCACCTGAGCCGCCGATTCGCGAGACGACGTTTATATAGCCTTGTGATTGCCCTGAGTCTTGGAGGACAATTCGGACATGAAAAACAGAGATAACCGACGACCGACGCGGTGGTTCGCGTCCCTGGGTGCAGCGGCCTTGATGCTCGCTGTCGTGTCGACGTCGATCTCCGCGGTCGCCCGTGCGGATGGCTTCTACGACGGCGAGACCATTACGCTGATTATGGGGCTCGATGCATCCGCCGGCGGCACGACCGTCGGACGGCTCATGGCCAAGCATCTCGAGCTCAACCTCGAGGGCAATCCGAACGTTATCGTTCAGAATATGCCGGGCGCGTCGATGATGTCGGCACATATCTATGTGTTGCTGAAGGCGCCCAAGGATGGCACGACGGTCTACTACGGCCCGCGCTCGTCCCTTGGCGAACTGCTCGAATTTCCGGGGCACTCTTTCAAGTACTCCCAATTCACCGTGTTGGGCGGCGCCCAACTCGCACCTCTCGTGACGTATGTCCGCAAGGACGTGATCGAGGGCGGCATCCAGACGCCCAGCGATGTGTTGCGTGCCGAGAATCTGATCTTCGGTGGCATCTCCGCCGAACACGGTCGCATGATCGCCAGCACGATGGGCCTGGACCTCATCGGCGTGCAGTACCACTTCGTCGGCGGCTATCCCGGCAGCGGCCGGATTCGGGCTGCCGTTCTCAGCGGCGAGGTCAACATGGCCACGGACGCGGCTCATGCCTATCTGAATGAGGCCGTGCCTCTGTTGGCGCAGCAGGACCTCAACGCGCCGTTGTTCAGCCTGCCGCAGCTAACCGCGGACGGACAGCTCACGAAGAGCGCCCTGGTCCCGGACATCCCGACCGTGAATGAACTGTACGAGGAGATCAACGGCGCGCCGCCATCGGGTACGAACTGGGACGCGATCATGACGATGATCGAGATCGACCAGACCATGCAGCACGTCTTCCTGGGGCCGCCGCGCATGGACCCGGAAGCCGTGGAGACGTTCCGCGCTGTGATCGAGCCATTGATGCAGACCGCTGCCTTCAAAGAGGAAGCGGAACGAATCCTGAGTTACGCGCCCGACCCGGTCGGGCACGAGCGCGCGGCGAGCATACTGGCCGCCACCGCCGACGTGACGCCCGAGGTGCAGGATTACATCAAGGCGCAGATCGCGCGCAACAACGCCTACTAGACGTGAAGTACTGCTGGTACGCGTTATTGTCATGCCTGTGCGGCGCGGCGAATGCGCACCATGGGCCGGGACAGTTCGACTCCTCCCAGCCGATGGAAGTCACGGGTGTTGTCACCGATATCCGCTTCGTCAATCCGCACGGCTACGTCTACTTCGATGTAACCGAAGCGGATGGTGCAGTAATCCCCTGGCGCTGCGAGTTGCAAGCCGGCTCGCTGCTCCGGCGATCGGGGTGGACTGAGGATCTATTCGCGACCGGCGATACGATCACGATTACCGGCGACCAGGGCCGTCGCGAGGCGCATGCCTGCGCACTGAGGTCCGTGATCTTAGCGGACGGCAGCGTGCTGGAACGCTACGGCCAGCGCAGGGCAGTCGTCGAGCCGCCGACTCGGCGGGCCCGGCTGACTGACGGGCAGCTCAACCTGGCCGGCGACTGGGCGGCCGCACAGCGGCGTCCCACGGGCGGTACCGGGCTCGGAGGAATGGGTCCGGGCATGGGCGCGGGAATGGGAATGGGTGCTGGAACGAGTCTCGAGCTGACGGCGGCGGGCCTCGCCGCCATCGAGGGAGTCAACCACGAAGTAGACAACCCTCGCTTCCACTGCATGGCCGTGAATATTTTCTTCGACTGGGAGTTCGACCGGCACATCAACAAAATTACCCAGACCGAGGATGCGATCACACTGACATACGGGTTCATGGATATCGTTCGGACCATCCACATGGATTTGGACGAGCACCCCGCCAATATCACGCCGACCCGGGCCGGTCATTCGATCGGCCGCTGGGAGGACGATGTGCTCGTGGTCGATACCATCGGCTTCGCGGAGGGATTCATCTCTGCCGGGGCTGGCGGAGTCGTCAAGCACAGCGACACGCTACACAGCGTTGAGCGGTTCACCTATACCGCTGACACCGAAGCGCTGGATCGATCCTACGTCGCCGAGGATGCGCTCTACTTCAACGGCCAGTACACCGGCCAGGACACGGTCTATCTCTCCGACGTCCCGTACGACCCCTACGACTGCGTCGAGCTCAAAGACGAAGACGTGCAGAACTAGCGCACTTACACGATCAGCCAGGCGGGGATCCCATCGGGGAGGGCCGACTGCAGCCAGAGCTCGAGGTACGAGGGATGGAACAGGATCCCCATGACCTCGCCGTAGAAGAAGACGACGATAACCCAGCCGGCGAGTGCATAGGCGAGGGCGAAGCGTTTGCGGTAGCCACCCCACCGCCACAGATAGACGCCGATGAACAAGGGTAGAGCGATCTTCTGCCCCGCGACGAGCGTCACGACGATAATCCCCACGAGGTAGCCGAAGAACGGTATCGCTTTGGCGAACCAGGCGTCTTCGTAAGCCTTCCGCAGCGTTTGCTGCCAGCCACCCGCCGCTTCTCTCTCAGCGAGTAACTGAATCGCGTCACGCACGGCAACGATGGCCGCCAGGATCGCGCCCGGTATGGCGACGAGCAGCGGCGGCTGCCTGACGGGTGGCGGCCACTGCAGGGAGGTCACACCCGCCCAGATAAACAGGA
>JAZFYK010000139.1:0-8024 GCA_036443505.1 Gammaproteobacteria bacterium
TCGACTGGCAAGAGTATCAGGAGATCGAGGCGCTGCTGGCAATGGAGTTGCATAGCAGCGTCGATTCCCAGCATCAAGGCGAGTGGCTGCTCGATCGCCATCTCTCCACGAGTCTTACCTATCCGGATAATCTCGAGGCGAATTGGAATTATTCCTATGTCGCTTCGCCTTCTGCCGCGCGGGGCGTTGCGGTCATGCTCCATGGACTCACCGATTCACCTTACAGCCTGCTGGCGACGGCGAACTTGTTCGTCGGTCAGGGCTACCATGCCGTCGTGCCACGCATGCCCGGGCATGGCTTCGCGGTCGGCGGGCTCGTGCAGGCGGACTGGGAAGACTGGGCCGCAGCCGTGCGCATTGCCGTCCGCCATGCACAGACGCTGATGGCACCCGGGCAGCCACTCGTGTTCGTCGGTTATTCCAACGGCGCGCTTCTCGCCGTCCACTACGCGTTGCGATGCGATGACGACGAGAGTAGCCCTTGTCCCGACAGCTTGATACTACTCTCTCCGGCTATTGCCGTTACTTCGTTTGCGCGACTTGCGAATTTGCACCACGGGGTTTCGTGGCTGCCTTATTTCGACAAGTTCGAGTGGCAGGATATCCTGCCCGAGGTCGACCCGTTCAAATTCACGTCGTTTCCCAAGAACGCGGGCTGGCAGACCTACCAGTTGTCCCGGCGCACACGACGCCTCCTGGCCGACCCGGAACGCGTCGCGCGGCTCCCGCCGATTCTAACGTTCCAGTCCATCGTCGATGCTACGGTCAGTGGTGCTGCGACCGTGGACTTTCTCTATGACGCGTTAACCGAGAACGGCAGTGAGCTCGTGGTCTACGATGTCAACCGCAATAGCACCGTAGTGCAGATGATGCGTGCGCCAGTGGATGACCCCGTCGACTTAATGCTCGAGAGGGCTCCGCTGAATTTTTCCGTGACCGTGCTGAGCAACCGGGATAGCTCCGGGACATCCGGGACGGAGGTGGGGATTATCCGTCTGCCAGCGGGGCAGAATACCGCCGTCGAGGGCGAGCTTGGACTCGTCTGGCCTCCGGGCGTGTTCTCACTTTCGCATATCGCCATACCGTTCCGGCCTGCCGATCCGCTCTATGGTGACGGTAACGATACAGAGTCGGGGACGACTGAGTCCGGGCTGGTACTGGGCGCGATAGCGCCCCGCGGGGAGCGCAGCGTCCTGGCGTTGACGCCCAATTACTTTCTTCGGCTTCGTTACAATCCGTTCTACGACTTTCAGGCTACGAGGATTCAGAGTTGGCTCGGCGTACTGCAAGCCAAATAACGTTTGCACACGCTCAGTGCGCGGTGCAGGAGGAGGTCTCGGACAACAAGAGCAGTGCAAACCTCCCAGGCCCGTTCTCCACGCCCATCACTACATCGAAGACCGTCTGACGCCCACGGTCGACGTAGCTGCGGAGATCCTCATGCTCCTCGAGGCTGAGGATGCGCTCGGCGGCTTCGCGGGCGCGACCGGGGCCCATCTCACAGAGCATGAGCAGATAGGCGAGCAGTGTCAGGACGCCGATCTCCCCGCCCGCGACCATGCGCACGCCGTCTAGTAACCCGAGGCTGTAGGCGTCGAGTTTCTTGCCATCGGGATCCAGTCGGCTGGCCAGAACCCCTCCACGATCCAGCGCGCGAGCTTGTTCGCTTTGCCGTAGTAATTGAGCCGCGTGCAACATCTGGTCCACTTCCGTAATCCCCGCGAGACTAGTGGGCGCGACGCCCCGGGGGGTGGAGAAATCAGTCATGGACTACCACGGAGGTCGCTCCGCGCCGTTTGGCCCATTGCACGGCTGCGTGAATCGCGGCCTGCCCGGGGTCACAATGCGCACGAGACACCGAGCGCATGCGTCCATCGGACAGCTCGATAATCAAGCCATACTCGTTCTGATGGATGACGGCGGTCAGCTTGGGGGCGTCAAGCATCGCGTCCCGCAGCCTGCTGGACCGTTTGGCTGTCGAATAAAGTGCCTGTTCCACTGCTGTGACTCCTGATCCGGGTAATCGAGGAGCAAAGCTTAATGAGGAGAGCGGGTGGCCGTCTTATCCTATTGCCGCAACTTCTTGTCCGAGGGCCCTACGAACTCAGAGTATCGATGAGTTCGGGCAGCACGGTAAAAAGATCTGCGACCAGGCCAATGTCGGCGACCTCGAAGATGGGTGCATCTGCGTCTTTATTGATAGCGACGATTGTGCCGGCATCCTTGATGCCCGTGAGGTGCTGAATGGCGCCGGAGATCCCGACCGCGATATAGAGCTCGGGTGCGATAATCTTGCCAGTCTGTCCGACCTGGAGGTCGTTGGCCACGAAGCCCGAATCGACAGCGGCCCGCGAGGCGCCGACTGCCGCGCCCAGGCGATCGGCCAATTCATAGATCATCTGGAATTTGTCCGGGCTGCCCAGCGCTCGGCCGCCCGATACCACTCTCGTTGCCGTCTGCAGATCGGGCCGCTCGCTGCCCGTATCGCCACGCTGCGCGACGAACCGCGTGTGGGTGGGAAGCTCAACGTCCAGCGTCCGCGCCTCGATCGTCGCGTTGCCGGTATCCTCCGCTGCGGGGTAGGAGGCCGTGCGGACCGTCGCAACCACCGACCGATCCTCGCGCGCCTCGACCGTGACGATCGCGTTGCCGGCGTAGATCGGTCGCTGAAATACGCGGCCGTCTGGGGTGGACATGATGTCGCTGAGTTGCCCTACGCCCAGCAACGCGGCCACCCTGGGCATGAGGTCCTTGCCGAAGGTGGTCGATGGCCCAAACACGTGACTATAGTCTGCGGCCAGTGCGGCAATCTGGGGAGCCCAGGTCGCGGCCAGCGATACTTCGTTGGTGGGATGATCGATCCGGAGCACGGTCCTGACGCCCTCGAGCGCCGCCGCCTCGCCGGCGACGGCCTGACCATCGGCGGCCAGAACGGCGACGTCAATGCCGTCGTTCTCGAAGCTCATGGCGCAGCTGACGCACTTCGCCGTGCTGAGGTTCAGCTGTTCGCCGTCGTGCTCGGCGACGATCAGCACTCGCGCCATCAGAGCAGCCCTTTGTCTGTCAGGGTCCGCACGAGTTCAGCGACGTCACTCACGATGACCCCGGTCTGCCGAGCGGGCGGTGATTCGGTCTTAAGGATCGTGAATTGCCGTTCGGTCCCGCTAGCCAGCTCTTGCGACGGGACGATATCCAGCGTCTTTTTCTTGGCCTTCATGATATCCGGGAGCTTCACGTAACGCGGCTCGTTAAGCCGCAGATCGGTCGTAATAACGGCCGGCAGATCAACCTCTATGACTTCCAGCCCGGCGTCCACTTCGCGAGTCACGGTCGCGACGCCGTCGCCCAGCACGACTTCTGAAGCGAATGTCGCCTGCGGGCGGTCCCACAGCGCGGCCAGCATCTGCCCCGTCTGGTTGTTGTCGTCATCGATGGCCTGCTTCCCCAGCAGCACAAGGTCTGGCGTCTCGCGGTCGACCAGTGCCTTCAAGATGCGCGCAGCGCCGAGCGGCTCAAGCGCTGTTTCCGTTTCTACCAGGATGGCACGGTCTGCGCCCATGGCGAGGCCGGTGCGAAGTTGTTGCCGACACTCGTGGGTCCCAAGAGAGACGGCCACGATCTCCGTGGCTTCACCGCGTTCTTTTATCCGCAGCGCTTCTTCGAGCGCGATCTCATCGAAGGGATTGATAGCCATTTTGACACCGTCGAGTGCCATGCCGGAGCCATCAGGCTGCACGCGGACGCGGACGTTGTAGTCGACTACCCTTTTCAGGCAGACCATAATCTTCTGCATGGGTCTTGGCGCCTCGTGGACGACTCAGGCGTTCAATCGAGCGGAGCCATACCTAATGGCCTGAAGGAGTTTTCGCTGAGGAACTACCATGGCGAACACGAATTCTAGCATTCGTCACACACGATTCGGCATTCGGACAACACCTTGATGCGAAAGGACAATATTCCGGAACGCGGGCACGGTATGGTCTTCACTGCATTGCAGGGAGTAGTGAAATGCCCAGGAAGATCTCCACTACAGTAAAGCAGGGTTGTCGTCGTCTGGTCACGGGACTGGGCGGTCTTAGGGCCGTCGTCGAGAGTACCGATTACGGGGCGAGCGTCGAATTGTCCGATGGCCGCGGTTCGGCGTTCTGGGCCTATGCGGTTTCGGGGTCAGCCCTGGATGCTGCCGTCAGTTGGGCGCGAGTCGAAGGTGCGGTTGCCGTGAGGGTGGTCTCTTAGCGCTTCGCTTCTGCGTGTAATATCGGGCCATCATGGCCGATGATCCAGAACTGACCGCAGAGACATTCCCATCCCATGCGCACGCGTTGGCGAAACGCTATCCCGAACTCGATAGCATCATTCACCGTTGGGGCCTGCCGGTCTTCTGGCGCCGAAGACCCGGTTTCGATTCGCTCGTACTAATCATTCTCGAACAGCAAATCTCGATCGTTGCGGCTCGAGCCATACATCGGCGGTTGAAGATCGCCCTCGGCAGCCTGTCGGCGCGCCGTATCCATGCTACCGGCCCCGATGAGCTGCGAGCGCTGGGACTGACGCGGCAGAAGTCTCGGTATTGTTGCGAGTTGGCTCGCGCGATCGTGGAGCGACGACTGTCTTTGGGCGGGCTCGCGAAGATGACCGACCGCGATGCGATGATGGCGCTGGTCGCGCTGCCCGGCATCGGGCCCTGGAGTGCCGCGATCTATGTAATGTCCGCCTTAGGGCGCATCGACGTCTGGCCTCCGGGCGATCTGGCGCTGCGTCATGGGGTTGCCGAAATTTTGCCGGGCATCGAGACTCAGGTGTTGGCGGATTCAGGGGAGCGCTGGCAGCCGCGGAGGGCGGTCGCCGCCAGACTCGTCTGGCATCACTACCGGAGTGAGCGAACCAGGAACCCATGAACCCGTCCGGC
Source organism: Gammaproteobacteria bacterium (assembly GCA_036443505.1). Lineage (GTDB taxonomy): Bacteria > Pseudomonadota > Gammaproteobacteria > Steroidobacterales > Rariloculaceae > SMWC01. The sequence goes on from JAZFYK010000139.1 coordinate 4,910, forward strand.
CTTCTAGTGACCCAGCCCAGAATCACCGAACTCGATTACTTGGCAGACACGGTGCAGCGTTTCCGCGCGTTCGCTCACGCGCCATGGTGCGCATTGCTCGATAGCGGCCGACCTGGCAGCCAGCAGGGGCGCTTCGATATTTTTTCCGCCGAGCCCTATGTGACTCTTACGGCTCGGGGTGAAGTGACCGAGATTACAACGCGGGACCACGTCGAGCTGTCGTACGAGCAACCGTTGGAACTGTTGAAACGGCAGTTGGGAGAGCCCGCGCCCAGCGTTAACGGATTGCCGTTCGCCGGCGGAGCCATCGGCTATTTCGGCTACGACCTTGGTCGAAGATTTGAGCGGCTACCGCATCTCGCTCAAAGAGACATCGACATGCCCGACATGGCAGTGGGTGTCTACGACTGGGCCGTCGTTGTCGATCACTTGCAGGAGCGCGCCTGGCTCGTTGGACAGGGCCGGGATGAGCGAACCCTGGACGAGTGGCCTGAGTTACTCGAGAAAGTCTCGGGCCAACCGCTCAACCTGGCCACGCAGCCGTTCGAAGTGCTATCGCCCGTGACCTCGAATTTCGATCGCGACACCTACGGGCAAGCCTTTCGTCGTGTCCAAGATCATATTCGAGCGGGAGACTGCTATCAGGTCAATCTCAGCCAACGTTTCGATGCCGGCGTGCAAGGCGACTCCTGGCAGGCCTACGAGCGTCTTCGGGAGATCAACCCCGCACCCTATTCCGCCTTTCTATCGACGCCTTCGGGTGACCTGCTGTCGACTTCTCCAGAGCGGTTTCTGAGCGTCAAGGGCTCTCGTGTGGAGACCAGACCCATCAAGGGAACGCGTCCACGCTCCCACTCGAAACAGAGAGATGCTGAGCTTGCGAGCGAGCTTGCGGCGAGTCTCAAGGATCGGGCCGAGAACGTGATGATCGTGGACCTGTTGCGTAACGATCTCGGTAAGAACTGTGTACCGGGTTCGGTCGTCGTTACCAACCTGTTCGAGATCGAAAGTTTCGCCAATGTTCATCATCTGGTCAGTACCGTCCGCGGGCGGCTGAAGGCGGCCAGCCACGCGTTAGACCTGCTGCAGGGTTGCTTCCCGGGTGGCTCGATCACGGGTGCGCCTAAGGTGCGAGCCATGGAGATCATCGAATCGCTGGAGCCGCACCGTCGAAGTATCTACTGCGGCTCGATCGGGTATATCGGCTTCGACGGCAACATGGACTGCAATATCGCGATCCGCACACTGCTGCGCCAGGGCGAGCAGATCCATGCGTGGGCAGGCGGCGGTGTCGTCGCAGATTCTGAAGTCGAGGCCGAGTATCGGGAGATCCTGGACAAGGCGGCGACACTACTGGAGCTCATGACGAGGGGTGTGGCCGAAGTCGGCGCGGGTGGTCGACGGTCATAGCAGGTGACTCCAGCCCCGATAAGCCGACGTGTGCAGGGGCACGTCGTGTACCCGCAGCACATCCACGCCTTGCTCGCAGAGCTTAAGAGACGCGCCCAGCGTCGCCAGGTCCTTATCAACCGGCTTGCCACCGGTCAGATGTTTCAGAAACGATTTTCGGGAGTGGCCGATCAGGACCCGCAAGCCATGTCGTCGGAACTCGCCGGCGCGTCTCAGGATCTGCAGGGATTGAAGGGCGTTCTTGCCGAAACCGATGCCGGGGTCGAAGATGATGCGATTCAGGTCCAGCCCTGCGTTCTCCCAGGACTCGAGGCGCTGAATAAGCCACTGTTCTACGGCGCGATAGGCGTCGCCGTCCACCGGCAGATGTCGCTTCGGATCGACCGGCACGCTCACGCTATGCACGGCGATCCAGTCCACGCCGCTGGTCCTGGCGAGCTCCAGCATCTCGGGCGAAGTCAGGCCGCTCACGTCATTAATGATGTCCACACCAAGCGCCAGGGCTTTTCGGGCCGTATCGGCATGATAGGTATCGACACTGATCCGGGGTGCGAGCGCCGACGCGTTGCGGCGAGTCACGAGTTCCTCCAGGACCGCTTCCACACGCAGCCATTCTGTTGCTGCCGGGACGGGCTGTGCCCCCGGCCGAGTCGATTCCCCGCCCACATCGATGAGATGCACGCCCGCGTCGATCATCGCGTCGACGTGCGGTTCGATCGCGGGCCAGGTCTCGCGCTTCCCACCGTCTGAAAACGAGTCAGGTGTCACGTTCAGTACGCCCATCCACAGCGGTATGTGCTGAGGCAGTTCTCTCGACCAGTCCAGGAGCGTTTTGCCGGGCAGACCGGGAATCGTCAAGCGCGGCTCCAGCGCGACGAGTGGCGCAAGGACGAAGCTTCTCTCCTGCATCCGCGGGTGCGGAATGGTCAGCTGGTCCGTGTGGATCTGCTCTCGCCCCCACAACAGGATGTCGATGTCGATGGGCCGTGGTGAGCAGCGTGCCGCATCATTGCGACCGAGCGCCGTTTGAATCTCCTCGATCCAGCTGTAGAGCGTATCCGGTTGCGTCTCGGTTTCACATTCGGCGACCAGATTCAGGAACGGCAGATTCCACTCGGCGGGTGCGTTGTCGGGCAGGAGCGCGGGCGACTCCACCACGGGCGAAATCCGCCGGATCGTGAGGCCCTTTGTACCTAGTAACTCCAGCGCACGGCTCAAGTTGCCGGCCCTGTCGCCGAGATTGGTTCCGAGTCCGAGATAGATCAGCATTGGAGCGGGCGAAGTTCTCACTGAGTTCAAGATAATCCTTGCGGACAGGAGTATAGCGGCAGTCCTGTGAACCAATGGCGGCGTACGAGCTCCCCCCTTAGAATGGGAGAGAGCAGAACAAGAAGCTCGCAAGCCAAGGGGCATAACAATGAAAGCAAAAGCGGCGGTGGCCTGGGAGGCAGGGCAGCCTCTAGCTATTGAAGAAGTCGATGTCGCGGGGCCGAAGGAAGGGGAAGTGCTAGTGCGTCTCGTGGCGAGCGGTGTGTGCCATACCGATGCCTACACGCTCTCGGGTGAGGACCCGGAGGGCGCGTTTCCGGCGATCCTCGGTCACGAAGGGGGCGCGGTGGTTGAAGAGATCGGTGCCGGTGTCGGCAGCGTACGGCCGGGCGATCACGTCATACCGCTATATACGCCCGAGTGCGGTGAATGCGAC
>JAZFYK010000140.1:0-2413 GCA_036443505.1 Gammaproteobacteria bacterium
CCGGCGTCACGAGCACCGGACCCGGTGGTGCCCATGCGGCGACTCGGTCTGGACTCGCTGATGGCCCTGGACCTGTCGCTCCGGATCGAGGAGGCAATCGATCAACCGGTCGCTGCCGGTGTCTTGCTCGAGGACGGCATGAGCGTCTCTCGCCTCGCCGTGAATCTCTCTGACGCCCTTGCGTCCGGAAACTCGAACGCCATGGAATAGCCGGACATAGGGAGTGGCTAATGGTGTGATTCACGCTGTCGCCGACCTCGTAGTCGTGCTATCCGAATATCGGGCCGACGCGAATCAGCGCCCATCCCATATGCTCGCCTGGCCGCACTCGGGGCTTCACGAGTATGACGAGGTGTGGGTCGTGCCTGACGATAGCGAGTTCGCCGTCCGGCTGGCCCGTTACTGCGTCCGAACCCCCGTGGCGTTGAGCCGGCTGGAGTATCAGTCAGACAATCAGTCAGACAACGCCACGCTCACCTAGCACTCGGACAAGGCAACCGGTCCCACCCGCGGGCCAGTCCGCATGCGCTGCACAACTTCGCGCCGTCCGCTTGCGGTCATCGGCAACTAGCCGCCAACCGCGTGTGGGGTAGGGGAGGCCGAGTTTGTGCTGATCAATAAAGAAAGACGTGAATAACTCGAATTTTTCAATCGGGGGCAGGATAAAAGGTCGGCGCGGAGGTGTCGGTTGGGGTGTCGGTTAATCCCGTCAAAAAGCAACTTCAACTACGACAGCAAAGAACACGTTGTGCGGAAATCCGTACATTTTCTGGGACTATAACGACAGGATGTTTTCATCGGCAGTCACATTCGCCCGCTCTCCAGGCGCGCGCCTTGAGCCACTCGGCCACCTGTCCCGGGGCAGCAAGTCACCGCCGGCATAGAACCTAGCTTGCTGGGCGTACGAGCCATGTTCCGGGTGGGTGAATTGCGCTGGCCGATGCTTGGCGCATGCGACCGATCTCAGCCTGTTAGTAGCACTGAATCACGGTCTTTGGGTCTTTCAGTGGCTCGATAGCAGAGGATCAAGATCACAGAGCTCGAACTGCAGGAGATCGCACTCCTCTACGAACAGCGACGCCATTTGCGAGGCGCCACGTAATTCCGGGGACCGGCATCCATGGCGCCGGTCCCCGGAGCGGTCTTCCTTCTGCTAAGCGCAGTACGAAGTCGATGCGGTCAGGCCGGCGTCGTGCCGCAGCTCGTATTCGTATATGAGGACTCCCCCCAGGGATTGATGGCACGCACCCGGTAGCAGAACTCGGTCTCCGCGGTGACGTCATCGTCCGAGAAGGTCGTGTCGTCCCGGTCCGCTGTGTCGATCTCGTCCCAATCGCCGGTCTGCCCTTCGCGGCGTTCCACGCCGAACGATAGCTCGTTTACCGACCCGTCCGTCCACGACAGGTCGATCTGTGCAGACGAGACGACCGCCGTGGACAGGCCCGACGGCGCAAGGGGAGGGTCGAACTCGGGTATCGCGGCCTGATCTTCGGCATCGGTAGGACTCTCGCAAGCGACGACGGCCACGACCAAAAGAAGCGACAGCATAGTAACACGTGGATTTCTCATGTGAATCTCCTCCGGCGGCCGGTTGACGGCCCCGATCTGAAAGTGATGCGAGTAACTGCGAACGCCCCCAACGCGACCGCAAATCGCCTTGAGTCAACAAGTCGTGACGCGCCGCGCACCCGTGCTCCCTCGGCGGACAACCTCGACTGACGCCAATGCCGGCTCGTCGAATCGGGGGCGACGACATGTCTGCGCCGTTCTTGCCGATAGGGCCTGCGGGTCACGCACTGTTCTCCGTTATTCTGACCCAATGGGCCGATGTCGTCAAGGGGGCAAAGGCAATCTAGGCGGAGCGCTGAATCCCGCGCGGGATGGTCTTGCGGCCTAGGAGCATAAAATGTATACTGCTATGGTTACGGTATACAATTTATGCTCTTGGAGGTCCAGGTGCCCAAAATCGGAGAGTTCGAGCTTCTGGTCGTTCTGGCTATCCTTCGCCAGGGCGATAAGCCGTACGCGAACAACGTGCGACGGGATCTGGTGAACAACGCGAAACGATCGGTCACCCGCGGAGCACTCTATCGCACCCTAGACCGGCTCAAAGACAAAGGCCTCATCGAGTGGGAAATGGAGCCCAGCACCTCCGCCGCGCGAGCCGGGCTTCCGATGCGCCGACTGAGTGCCACCGATAAAGGCATAGAGACCGTCCGTGCTTCGAGGGCTATTCTGCTCGATTTCTTCGAGGGACTCGGTGCCATCCTAGACCGCGGATGAAAGACCAGCCTCCCGCTTTCCCGCACGCTCTCTTGGCCCGCGCACTCGGCCGGGATGAAGTCGCGCGCGCAATTCTAGGTGACCTCAGAGAGGACTTCGCTCTTATGATGCATCAGCGAGGTGCTCGCAG
>JAZFYK010000141.1:0-2097 GCA_036443505.1 Gammaproteobacteria bacterium
TACAACAAGGACGGCGTGACCGTACGGCATTGGCCGCGCTCGCACGTCAAGGACGGCGCCTCAGCCTACCGCCTTGACTGGGCGGACGCCGGCCTCTCCTTCGTCTGGACCGGCGACGGCCGACCCGACGAGCTGTCCGCCAAGTACGGCAAGGGCGCTGACGTATTCGTCTCCGAAGGCACGATCGATACGCCTTCCCTTTCAGCACTCAAGGTGGGGGCACCAAAGGAGCTCTGGCAGTACACGATTGACATCTATCACACGCTGTATTACGCCGCGGGTTACCTGTTCAAGCTGGCCCAGCCCCGCATGGCCGCCATCTGCCATTACGAGTGGTCCGGCGATGCGCTGCAAGCCGAGTCGACGGCGGAGATCCGAGCCCACTGGAAGGGGCTGTTCATGTTCGGCGGCCCGGATGTCCAGGTCATCAACGTCACCAAGGACGCCATCTGGTCGCGTGAAGCGCTTCTTCCCGACGGTGCGGCGCCCGCATCCATGGACCCGCGCTGGTTCGTCAAGCCGGGCGAAAAGCTGCCGGAGAAGATCGTGTTCCCGACGCCGAGGATGCCGCGTGAGGTTCAACAGGCGCAATTTGTGCGCGATCTGGAAATCGACCCGAAGCTCTACTACCCACCCGACGCCTATCGTAAGCCAGTGCAGAAGTGGCCGGGCATCGTCCTCAACCCGCGCGAGATGCTCAAGGCCCGCGGGATCGACATTGATGAGAAGTAGATTGATGCAAGCGCAGGGGGCACGTCGCTAAACAATCGGTGACGTGCCCTTTTCCGCGCTCAGGGATGATCATGACTGAAAAACCTGTCCCGATACTCGCCCCGGCTCCGCGAACCGGACCCATTGCCATACCGGGGCGCGATCCTGTCCCAGTCACGCTTCTGACCGGTTTCCTCGGCGCCGGGAAAACGACTCTGCTCAACCGCATTCTCAACGGGCAGCACGGCCTGCGGGTGGGGGTACTGGTCAACGACTTCGGTGCCATCAACATCGACGCTGAGCTTGTTGCTGGCGTCGAGAAAAACATGATCAACCTCACCAACGGCTGCGTGTGCTGCGAAATTCGTGACGACCTCGTCAACTCACTCGAACAGCTACTCACGCGTGCCGACACGATCGACTACGTGCTGCTGGAGGCCAGCGGGGTGTCCGACCCCGAGGGTATCGTGATGACTTTCCTGGATCAGAAGTATGAAGGGCTACTGCGGCTCGACAGCATCACCTGCATCGTCGATGCCGAGGCGGTCTTTACACACGGCGACAACGCGGCGCTGTCGATGCTCAAGATGCGACAAATCGGCTTTGCCGATCTGGTTGTGCTCAACAAGGTCGATCTCGTGGGTCCGGAGCACATCGAGGTGATCAAGGAGTGGATTGGCCACCATCTGAACCGGATACGGATCCTTGAGGCAGTACGGTGCAATGTCCCACTGGAGATCTTGCTTGCCGTTGGGCGCTTTCACCCGGCGAATGTGGTTTTGCAGCACGAAGACGCCAAGATTGAAAACCACAAGCACCATCATGGACACGGGGCCGTCGACAGGTTGTTCGACACCTGGAGCTACGAGTCCGATCGTCCATTTTCGCTCGAAGTTCTGCGCCAGATGGTGCGGAGGGAACTTCCGGAGTCCATTTACCGCTGTAAGGGCATCGTTTTTGCAGCTGACACCCCTGACAAGCGTCTCACGCTGCAGACAGTGGGACGTCGCACCGAGATCTCTGAACTGGACGAGTGGGGCGAGCGTACGCCGCGCACACAGATTATCGCCATCGGCGCGCCAGGAGGCATCGATGCTCAGGAGTTGAGCAACAAGTTCGACGCGTGCATCGAGAAATTCTAGACCTCAATTAGTGACCGAGAATGTTCCTGTCTGGTTAGGTTCCCACCACAGAATCACCCCTGAAGCGAGAGCGAGGTGTGATTCCACTTGAGCTTATGATTGATGCTAGTTCCACCCCAGGACGCAATTAAACGACGCTTTAATTGAGTCCTCATCACCAATCTACTTGGTCTGTTTGGAACCCTTGATAAGTAACAACTTGTATCGTTTCGGCCACGACCGGGGAGGCCTCAGGCACATCCCG
>JAZFYK010000142.1:0-20738 GCA_036443505.1 Gammaproteobacteria bacterium
CTAAGACATATGACGACCGGATCAGCGGCTGCGCGCACGTCGCGCCTGACGCCGCCATAATTCAAGGGCCCGCCGACTTCCTTGTTATGAGGTGCGATTCGCCAAACTCTACGCACCGCGCCTTCACAGAGAGGGAAACGTGACCGCAGTCTGGGGAGAATTGAGACAACGCGATGTTTTGAAAGTCGTGACAGCGCTACTGTTGTTGTCGCTACCTGTCGGCGCCGTCTTCGCTCAGGATGAAGCGACGTTCGCGCCCGCCGCGATTGGCGAGGGAGATCAATCGCTGCTCGCGCGGCTCAGGACGCCGATCGAACGTCCGAGCGGTAGCTACGATGTGACGCTGACATGCCAGGTCATAGTCGAGCCGGACGGCTCGACCCGATCGCCTCGCTGCCTGGCGATCGAGCGCTACGACGTGTTTCGCTTCGAGACTGAGCGAGCGCTTGCGGGCGCAATCATGAGGCCAGCACGCATCAGAGGCGAGTCCGTGCGTGTCCTGATGAACCTGATCATCGGTTATCGATGCGCGGAAACCTGTCCCGCGTTTCTGTTCACGAACCACGCCCGCAACTTCGAGGAATATGGCTTCAACTATTCCGCGCCACAACCCGTCCTCGACAACGACGCGTGGTATCAAGGTTTCGACGACAAGCTGGCCTGGGCTGCCGGTGACAGGGGGCCGGCGGAAGTCGGCGGTGTTCGCTTCTTCGTCTCGGCCCGCATCGACGAGGCTGGCAGGACGTCCGAACAGCGTGTCGACGGCGTGTACACCGGTTCCTCCGGCCGCAGCTACGAAGCGATCGCCCAACGGGCGGCCGACTCATTGGCGGACGCCCGCTATATCCCCGGATTTTATCGGAATGAGCCAGTCGAAATGCGGATTTTTGACTACTGGCTGGATCCCGACGGCACGCCCCTCGATGTGCTGACGTTACCGGTACGCGTGCAGGTCTTGTGGTCGGACTTGGTGCCGGCGCTCGACAGCACGCTGACGGATGAGCAGATCCAGCAGATGTTCGTAGACGCGAATGAGTTGTGGCAGCCGGCCGCGATTCGGTGGAATCTCGAGTCCATCGCCCGCACGCAGGCGGAACGGCAACTGGCTTTCCGTAGCACTGTGTCCGACGACCCGACCGCCGCCGCCCGGGACAGTATCGAGACTCTCTCGCAGGTCTGTCCCGCTCAGAACCGGCTGGAACAGGGCTGGAATGTTTGCTGGGTACGCGCGGCCCCGCGTGGAGCACTCTATTTCTACCCGCAGGGGACGGTGATGCTCGGTGAACAGGACATCTTGACCGAGGTCGCTCCGCCGCCATTCGCACTGGCTCACGCCCTCGGGCATTTACTGGGCCTCGGAGACGCCCCGCAGTGTGCGGCGACGTTCATGCGCTGGTTCGAGGGCGCCGACGCCAGTGCCGCTTGTGGCAACCCGACACCGACGACTTTGAACGATGAGCAGATTAAGCGTGCGCGAGACCAGGCCTCGACTGGGATGCCGTTTCGCAACCCGCCTGTTCAGCGTCGGGGCCGAGGTGGCGGTAGGGGGATGGGCCGTTAGGCAGGAGGCTTCGGGGTGGCGCAGTGAAGGAGGTATACGAGTAGTATTCGCCTAAAGAGAACCGCCGCGTAGGGGAATTACTATGAGAGCAAGGCACTATTACCTTGCCGTCACAGCGGCGACGGCGCTCGTGTCCGCGCCGGTGCTGGCGCAGCAGGAAACGGATGGGCCCATGACCTTCTTCGTCACCGGAGAACCGCACAGCGGCGATCTCGGCGGGCTTGCGGGTGCCGATGCCACTTGCCAACGTCTGGCCAGGGAAGCGGGCGCGGGCGCGAGCACCTGGCGCGCTTATCTGAGTACCTATGCCACGGCCACAGAGCCGGCCGTCAATGCGCGCGATCGGATTGGGAACGGGCCCTGGCGCAATGCCAAAGGCGTCCTGATCGCCGCCAACGTCGCCGATCTACATGGTGACGTCCAGCGCGACAGCAATCTGATCTATCGAGAGACGGCGCTGACCGAAATGGGCGAACTGGTAAACGGCCGGGACCGGCCTGAGGGCACCAGAAACGAGCACGACATACTCACGGGTTCCGATTCCCATGGCCGTTCTTTTCCTCATGGGCGGACCTTTCCTCCGGGAGTACCCGCAACCCGGGGTCAACAAAACCTCACCTGCAACAATTGGACTTATGGTGGCCCCGACGGCAGCGCCATGATCGGTCATCACGACCGGCTGAGTTCATTTAACACGTCGTGGAATTCATCGCACTCTACATCGGGCTGCGCGCTGGAGAAATTCAACGAGACCGGAGGCGCAGGACGCTTTTATTGCTTTGCCGTCGACTAATTCCGGCTAGGACGAATCGCGCTCATGATCGAACGCCTCAGTCCTAAGTATTTAATAATCAACAGGTTAGAGCAATAACTGGCGGAGAGAGTGGGATTCGAACCCACGGTACGGTGTGACCCGTACACTTGCTTTCCAAGCAAGCGCCTTCGACCACTCGGCCACCTCTCCGCGAGGGGGGATTCTAGAGCTTATCCGGCCTCGAGGCACGGCGCGCGGAGCTTAGCCGAGAGTCGGATTCAGCGCCAGGATCGGCGCTGATATCGGTCGTCGAGGCGCGCTGTACGATCGCGGCGCCTCGCTGTTAAAGTAGGCTTATCCGCGCTGGCAGGTCCTTTCATCGATGAGTTATACGGTTCTCGCAAGGAAATGGCGACCGCGACGCTTTGAGGAGCTCGTCGGCCAACAGCATGTCGTCAAAGCACTGGTGAACTCCCTTGCCGCGGAGCGAGTGCACCACGCCTATCTGTTCGCCGGGACGCGTGGTGTCGGCAAGACCACGCTGGCCCGTATTCTCGCCAAGGCGCTGAACTGCACTAATGGTGTCGTGCCCGAGCCCTGCGGAGTTTGCGAACCGTGTGTGGCTATCGACGAGGGGCGCTTCGTCGATCTGATCGAAGTCGACGCCGCGTCCCGCACGAAAGTCGATGACACTCGTGAACTACTGGACAACGTGCAATACGCGCCCACGAGTGGCCGTTTCAAGGTCTACCTGATCGACGAAGTGCACATGCTCTCCAATCATTCTTTCAATGCGCTCCTGAAGACACTCGAAGAGCCACCACCGCATGTCAAATTCCTGCTCGCGACGACCATTCCACAGAAATTGCCCGTCACGGTCCTGTCGCGCTGCCTGCAGTTCAATCTGAAACGGCTGACACTGAAGCAGATCCAGGAGCAGTTACAAAAGATCGTCGACGAGGAGGGCGTCAAGAGCGAACCCGCCGGCCTCGGGGCGCTCGCCAAGGGCGCTGAAGGCAGCATGCGCGATGCGTTGAGTCTGCTCGACCAGGCGATCGCGTTCGGCGGCGGTGAGGTCAGTGGGGAATCTGTCGATGCGATGCTCGGGACAATCGATCGCGGCCATGTCATCCGCCTGCTCGAAGGTCTCGCGGCCGGCGACGGCTCGGCCCTGCTGAACGAAGTCGCCGCACTCGATGAGTACGCGCCGGACTACGCTACGGTGCTGGATGAACTCATGGGCGAGCTGCAACGCCTGGCCGTGATTCAGCTCGTCGGTTACGACGAGGCGCGGGAAGACCACGAGGCGCTCCAGGGCCTGGCCGCGGCAATACCCGAGGAGGATGTCCAGCTCTACTATCAGATCGCCCTGCAGGGTCGCCGGGATCTGGGCGCATGCCGGGACCTGCGCTCAAGCTTCGAGATGACGCTATTGCGGATGTTGGCATTTCGGCCTGGCTCGGATGAGGACGCTGGGACCGATCGGGCTGCCGGGCAGCGTTCGCCGAACGTGGAAGCGGTGGCCAAACCGGCACCGGCGCCTGCTCGAGCGCCGGGCAAGACAGCATCGACAATACGCGCGTCGGGCCCGGCCACCATCGTCTCGGTCCAACCGATCACAGGTGATTGGGAGGCGCTTCTGAACTCGGCTGATATTCACGGTCCGGCACGCCAACTCGCTGAGCACTGCACGATCAAGGAGCAATCGGGTAACCGCATCGCGTTAGTCCTGGCGGAGGAGTGTGCGCATCTGAACACGAAACAGCTTAAGGGGCGGCTCGAAACCGCGCTCGGGCAGCACCTGGGTCAGCGTCTGAAGCTCGAGATCGCTACCGGGGAGCCACCTGTTGCGACGCCGGCGCAGATTCGTGAAGCCGGTGAGGATCAGCGTATGCGCAAAGCGCGCGAAGCGATCGAGCAGGATCCGAATGTGAAGGCGGTCCAGGCCGCATTCGATGCCGTGGTGGAGGCCGACAGTATTCGGCCTATGGAGAAATAGTTGCGATGTTGCTGATGGTGACGAATCGTCGGCGGGTAACCAAGGGATACGGCGATGAAGAACTACCCGATTTTCGCTATCACTACCTGTATAACTATCTAGGTGGCGAACGCGGATCCGATGGGTTCGCCGATGGCGGCCGCGCGAAACAAGCTAAAAAGGCTTTCGCCACGGTGCTGCTGGACGAGCTGCGACGACTCAGGGATGTGGTCGGTGTCAACACACCGAAAGTCGGACTGTATATCCACGGCTACAACAACGACTGGCAGGATAGCATCGACGAACTGGTCGACATGCATGCCGCGCTTAGCACGGCGATTGGTTACGATCCCGTACTCGTGGGCTTTTCCTGGCCCTCCACCGGCAGGACCGGGAGATATCTCTCGGATCGAGAAGAAGCGCGCGACTCCGTTCCGGCGTTTGTTCGACTCTTGACCGATATCAACGAGTTCCTGGTGGAGACGGAGCCACAGTGTTTCTCGACGAGCTACTGTATCGCGCACTCGATGGGCAACTACCTGCTCCGCAAGGGAGCCGAGTACCTCTCAGACCATTTGGGCACGCCGGTTGGGCGCGCGATGTTCAACGAAACGATCATGTTGGCGCCCGACATCGCCGCAAGGGATATCGAGTGCGATGGTAAAGGCCAGTACATCGCGGATTTCTCCCGGCGAGTTCACGTGTATTACTCCAAACACGACCGCGCTTTGAAAGCGTCCAGCGCGAAGCGTTTCGGTGCGAATCGGCTCGGGCGGCATGGGCCGGAGGACTTCACGAATCTGCCGTCGAACGTTGTAGCCATAGACGCAGCGAAGTACGCGAATAGCACTGCGGTCGATGCGGCCGATCTGATGGATCGAAGTGGCGAGAAACCATCCGTTCACAGCTCCCACCGCTATCAGCCTCCAATTGTGGCCGATATTGTCCAGGCGATTTCGAGCGTCGATCGAAGTCTGATTCCCAACCGTCAGGAAGTGGCGCACACGTCCGAACAGCCGGATCTACGACCGAACCACTACGTATTGACTTGAAGCGGTGAGCGAGTCAGGTCGGGCTAGGAGTTATCGACGCCCGTGACCTTGGGATGGCGCTTCTTGCCGGGCGCGTCGGGCGCGTCGTCGTCTTGTGGTAGCTCCTCGAGTCCCGCCAGTTCTGCGGTGGCTTCAAGGTTCTCCATTTCGTCCAAAACTTCGTCGCTAAATATGTAAGTGTCTGCCGGGTCTTTTTTGGCCTTGTTACCCATCTCATCACCTCAAGAGGCCATTAGACGCAACTAGGATCTGGTATTTGCCGGGCAGGTAATGTGATGGGGTTCACTGTTCCTCGATCGGTGGCGCCGGCCCGCATAGTGCTTGCGGCCATGGCACATGTGGGATAATGCGCGGGGCAGCGTATGCAGCGTTGATCCGGCGCTTCGCGCGGTCGTAGTGTTGTTCGAGATTAGTATTATAAGATACTGATAGTTATATAAAATGATGGCGGTGGTGATCATGGATAAGGATAGAGGGCACTGATGACGGGATTAGGGAGACTGATGCAACAGGCCCAGGAAATGCAGGCCAACATGCGAGAGGCGCAGAAGGAACTCGCCGCTATCGAAGTCTCCGGAGAAGCCGGCGGCGGGATGGTGAAGCTCCACATGAACTGCAAGCATGAGGTACGCCGTGTGGAGATAGAAGATGCGCTCTTGCAGGATGACAAAAATATGCTGGAGGATCTGATCGCAGCCGCATATAACGACGCAGCTCGGAAGGTCGAGCGTACCGTACAGGAGAAGATGGGGGGGTTGGCGAGCGGCCTCTCGCTGCCTGCCGGTATAAAGTTGCCGTTTTAGTGGTCCACTCGTGAGCCAGGGTTACTCACCGTTACTCCAGCAACTGATCCAGGCCCTGCAATGTCTGCCGGGCGTGGGCGTGAAGTCCGCGCAGCGCATGGTTTTCCACCTGCTCGATAAAGACCGTGACGGTGCGAAGCGCTTGTCCCGGGCGCTCGAGGAGGGTAGCCGCTTGATTCAGCATTGCGAGATCTGTCGGATGCTGACGGAGGAATCGCAGTGCTCAATCTGCGCCGACAAGCGGCGGGACGCGTCGCAACTCTGCGTCGTCGAGATGCCGGCCGACGTAATCGCGTTAGAACAGTCCGCAGCCTATCAAGGCCGCTACTTCGTGCTCATGGGTCACCTGTCACCGATCGACGGGATCGGCCCGAAAGAGCTGGGCCTGGAGTTACTGGAGCAGCGTCTTAAGGCTGAGGACATTGACGAGGTCGTGCTTGCTACCAGCGTGACGGTGGAGGGGGATGCGACCGCACACATCATCGCCGCCATGGTGGAGACACACGACATACGGGCCAGCCGCATCGCGTATGGCGTGCCGATGGGTGGGGAACTGGAGTTCATCGACAGCGGTACTCTGTCTAGAGCGATGGCGGGTCGCCGCGAGATCGAGACGCAGTCGACCGAAGATAACCCATGACCATCGACGCCGATCCGGACTGCATCTTCTGCAAGATCGTCGCCGGAGAGTTGCCGTGCGATCGGCTCTACGAAGATCAGGACGTCCTTGCATTCAAGGATATCAGTCCACAGGCGCCGTTCCACGGCATCATCATCCCCAAGTCCCATGTCGCGACGTTGAATGATCTCCGCAACGAACAGGCAGAGCTCATGGGCCGGTTCTTCTTAATCGCACGCGATCTTGCCATGGAGCACGACCTGCCGGGTTACCGAGTCGTCATCAACACCAACTCAGAGGGCGGGCAGGTGGTCTTCCACGTTCACATGCATCTCCTGGGTGGCCGGCAGATGCAGGCGACGCTCGGCTAGCCGGCATTGAGTTATTCGCAGGCTAGCGGCGTTTCTCCTGCACCGACTCGGTGAGCTCGAGCAGATTCTTGAAGCTTTCGTAACGGCGTGCGGCGATCCCGCCGGCCGCCACCGCAGCCTTGACTGCACACCCGGGCTCGGCCAGATGGCGGCAGTCATCGAAGCGGCAATTGCCGGAGAACTGGCCAAACTCCTTGAACCCGCATTCAACGTCTCGAGGATCGGCGATGTACGGCGCATAGTCTCGGACGCCGGGTGAGTCGATGAGCTCGCCACCCCCGGGCAGCCCATAGAGCACGGCCGTGGTCGTGGTATGCCGCCCGCGGCCGCCTTTATCGGACAACTTGTCGACGGCCTGACGCGTGTCGCCGAGCAGCGCATTGATCAACGAGGATTTGCCGACACCAGATTGCCCGATCAGGGCGCTGCGTTCCGTGGCCATGCACGCGGCCAGCTCCGTCAAACCGGTTTTCTGTCGCGCGCTCGTCAGGCAGATACAGTCTGTTAGATCGCGATAACTCTCCAGCGTTGCGGGTGGTGAGTCGTTGTCGTCAAGTTTATTGAAGACAATGACGCTTTTTAATCCCGTTAACGCCGCCGCGCCGAGATAGCGGTCCAATAGAAACCAATCCGGGGCCGGGCCCGGCGCCAGGACCACGACAAGCTGGGTAAGATTCGCGGCGACGATTTCCGGATTGCCGCGGTTGTCGATTCGCGTAAGGACCGACTCGCGTGGCAGCACTTCCGTGACAATGCCGGTACCGTCGGGCTCCGACTGCCATTGAACCTGATCGCCGACCACGGGGTTCATGGCGCGACTCTGAAACTGACATACAACTCGGTCGCCGTCGTCGTCCTCGATCAGGCTGTGACGACGATAGCGTGCGACAACGAGCCCGTGCTCGGTCACGCGGTCACACTGCCAAACGGCGGGTTGGTATGTCCCGCCAATCCAGATTGGGCTGTTACAATCTGCTTTAGGAGGCGGCGATATTGAAGTCTAAAGAGAACCTGATCTGGATTGATCTGGAGATGACTGGGTTGGATCCCGGAAAGGATCTGATAATCGAGATCGCGACCGTCGTGACCGATAAACATCTGGTCGTGCTGGCCGAAGGGCCCGTATACGCGATTCATCAAAGCGTTGAGATTCTCGACGGCATGGACGAGTGGAACACGCGTCAGCACAACGAGTCCGGTCTCGTGGAGCGCGTCAAGGCAAGTACGACGACGGAGCCTGACGCGGAGCAGGAAACGCTAACCTTCCTACGCAACTATCTGGATCCGATCATCTCGCCCATGTGCGGCAATAGCATCTGCCAGGACCGACGCTTTCTGGTGCGCCATATGCCCGAGCTCGCAGCCTTCTTTCATTATCGGAATCTCGATGTTTCCACGCTGAAGATCTTAGCTCATTTGTGGGCACCGGGTACCGCGACCGAGTTCGAGAAAAACTCGACCCATCTCGCGATGGCTGATATACACGATTCAATTCGCGAGCTGCGGTTCTACCGTGAGCGTCTCCTGAAGCTCTAGCCCGCCTGGTGCACGGGGCGGTCTCCGGGCTAAAGATTTCGGGATGGGATCGGGTTGGTTTTAACGTTCAGCCAGATGCGTTAGGCTGCGCGAATCGGACCGAATCGAGAGACCTGATGATAGCTCGGCCTCTGGGCATCGCTCTCATGCTGGTCGCCGCGTCGGCGGCTGGCCAGACCCGCTACGTTTCGGATCAACTCGTGATCACAGTACGGACCGGCGCGAGTACCGAGAACGCCATCATAGCCAATCTGGTGAGCGGCGATGCCGTAGAAGTGCTCCAGACCGATCCAGAGAACGGTTACTCACGAATTCGCACGGAGAGCGGCACCGAAGGCTGGGTCGTCAGTCGCTATCTCGTCGAAATACCCATCTCCCAGGACCGGCTGGTGATTACGGAGCGCGATCTTGCCGAGGCGCAGGTCAGGAGCGCGACGCTGGATCGGTCGGTCGCGACACTGACAGAGGACTTGGAAGTGACGAGCCGGCGACTCGAGGAGGCTGAGACGGAGAATGTTGCGCTGACGACAGAACTCACGGATATTCGTGAGGCTTCCGAAAACGTGCTCGCCATTCGTGACCAGAACGAGAGCGTGCGCCGGCGCCTGAACGAGGCCAATGAAAAAGTCGAGCTACTGACGATTGAGAACGCTCAGTTCAGAAGTCGCTCGACTCGCGAGTGGTTCGTCGCCGGTGCGGGGGTGCTATTTGCCGGCATACTGGTCGGCCTGGTCGCGCCTCGTCTGCGCCGCCGCCGTCGTTCCACATGGTAAGCGGGGTCGCGTGCCACGAATCGCGACGAGGCCGTCGCTCCTGCAGATGCCAGCCGATGCCATGTAGGAGCGTCCGCCCGGCCGCAAACTATTACGCTTTACGGGCGTGTTCGGCGAGATAAAGCCAGGTATCGAGCAGCGAATCCGGGTTTAGAGACATACTCTCGATACCCTGATCCAGAAGCCAGCGCGCCAGGTCGGGGTGATCCGAAGGCCCTTGACCGCAAATGCCGATATACTTGCCTTGGGCCCGGCACGCCGAGATTGCAAGCGCCAGCAATTTCTTGACCGCGGCGTCACGTTCATCGAACAAGGCTGCGATCTTTCCCGAGTCGCGATCGAGTCCCAATGTCAGCTGAGTCATGTCGTTGGAACCGATCGACATGCCGTCGAAATATTCCAGGAACTCGTCGGCCAGCAGCGCGTTGCTCGGCAGCTCACACATCATGATGAGCTTCAGTCCGTCTTTGCCACGCTCGAGACCGTTCTCGGCCAAGAGCGCAACGACTCGCTCCGCCTCCTCGATCGTTCGGATGAACGGGACCATGACCTGAACATTGGTGAGCCCCATCTCGTTGCGAACATATTTCAGCGCCCGGCACTCCAGCTCGAAGCACGGTCTGAAGCCGTGATCGACATACCGTGATGCACCTCTGAACCCCAGCATCGGGTTCTCTTCTCTGGGTTCGTAGCGCTCGCCACCGATCAAGTTCGCGTACTCGTTGGACTTAAAGTCGGAGAGGCGCACGATCACGGGGTTTGGAGCAAAGGCCGCGCCGATGGTGCCGATTCCCTCGCTGAGTTTTTTGACGTAGAACGACACGGGGTCGTCGTAGCCGGCCATCTGCTCTGCGATCAGATCCTGGGTCTCCGGGTCCTGTTGGTCGAGTTCAAGCAGCGCTTTCGGATGAACACCGATCATGCGATTGATGATGAACTCAAGCCGCGCGAGGCCGACACCGTGATTCGGGATTCCCGCGAATGTGAACGCCCGATCGGGATTTGCGACGTTCATCGTCAACTTCACGGGTATGTCCGGCAGCTTCCCGAGCTCTATTTCCTTCTCCTCGTAGCGCAGCTTGCCCTCATAGACATAGCCCTCGTCACCTTCCGCGCATGAGACCGTGACCTCGGCCCCATCCGGTATCCGGTCGGTCGCATCCCCACAGCCGACGATCGCCGGCACACCGAGCTCACGCGCGATGATGGCTGCATGGCAGGTTCGTCCGCCACGATTCGTGACGATCGCGGACGCGCGTTTCATGACGGGCTCCCAATCGGGGTCGGTCATGTCTGCGACGAGTACATCGCCCATCTGAATGAGGTTCATCTCCGCGACGTTTGTCACGACTCGGGCGACGCCCGTGCCAACCCGTTGGCCGATGCTGCGCCCCGTGGCCAAGATTTCCGAGTGCTCCTTCAAAGAGAATCGCACCATGACCTGGCCCGAACGGCTCTGCACGGTCTCGGGGCGCGCCTGCAGAATATAAAGCTGGCCGTCGCGGCCGTCCTTGCCCCATTCGATATCCATTGGGCGCCCGTAGTGTTTTTCAATCAGTGCCGCTTGGCGAGCGAGGTTCTCGACATCTTCATCGGTCAGCGAGAACTGGCGTCGATCGGCCTCATCGACGTCAACGGTGACGACGCGCTTGGCCGAGTCGGTGCTGTAGATCATCTTGATGGTTTTGCTGCCGATGTTGCGTCGGAGGATCGCCTTGTGTCCGGCGGCCAGGCCCGACTTGTGCACATAGAATTCATCGGGGTTGACCGCGCCCTGGA
This sequence comes from Gammaproteobacteria bacterium, assembly GCA_036443505.1. GTDB lineage: Bacteria > Pseudomonadota > Gammaproteobacteria > Steroidobacterales > Rariloculaceae > SMWC01. The sequence continues at coordinate 11,227 of JAZFYK010000142.1, forward strand.
CGACCGTCTCGCCGAGGCCATAGCTCGACGTGATGAAAATTACATCGCGGAATCCAGACTCGGTATCGAGTGTAAACGCCACGCCCGCCGACCCGAGGTCACTCCGCACCATGCGTTGTACGCCCACCGACAGCGCAACGAGGCGATGATCGAAATTCTGGTGAACGCGATAAGAGATGGCACGGTCGTTAAACAATGAGGCATAGACTTCATGGATGGCGGCGACAACCTGATCGAGGCCGGTGACATTGAGCAGTGTCTCTTGCTGACCGGCAAAGGAAGCTTCCGGCAGATCTTCGGCCGTGGCGGAGGAACGGACCGCGACCGTGATCTCTTCGCCATCTTTTAACGCATCCCAGGCTGCGCTGACCGCGTCCCGGATTTGCCCGGGGAACGGCGTGTCCATGATCATCTGGCGAATCTCGCTGCCGGTCTTCGTCAGGGCGGGGATGTCGTCGACGTCAAGCTTATCGAGCAACACATAGATCTTGTCATCCAGTCCGTCCTGCTGAAGAAACTCCCGGTAAGCTGCGGCCGTCGTGGCGAAGCCACCGGGGACGCGGATACCCAGTCCGGCCAGGTTGCCGATCATCTCGCCGAGTGAGGCGTTCTTGCCGCCCACTTTCCCGACGTCGCCGATCCGGCAGTCGGCCAACCTGATGACGTAATCTTCCAAGCTATACTCTCTTGCCAGACCTTCACGGACGTGGATTTGCCCGTAATGACCCAGCGAACAGTATTTTTCGTGTCTGACCAAACCGGCGTGACCGCAGAGACCCTCGGCCACAGCCTGCTGACGCAGTTCGATCACGTTGAGTTCGAGGCGGTGACTGTGCCATTTGTCGATACCGTTGACAAGGCGATACAGGTTGCGCGTCGTATCGATCTCGCTGCGACCAAGTCAGGGGTGCGTCCGATCGTATTCACGAGCTTCGTACAAGACGAAGTTCGGGCACCGCTACTTGAATGTCAGGGCCTGGTGCTGGATTTCTTCGACGCTTTTCTCGGGCCTTTGGAGGCGGAACTCCAGACACAATCTTCGCACACGCTCGGCAAGGCCCATGGCATGCTGGACTCGACGAGTTATAACTCCCGAATCGACGCGACGAACTTCGCGATGGAGGCCGATGATGGTCACATCACGCGCCATTACGACAACGCGGACGTCGTTTTGACGGGTGTGTCCCGGTCGGGCAAAACACCAACCTGCCTGTACCTGGCCCTACAGTACGGAGTCTTTGCCGCTAACTATCCGCTGGCAGAGGAGGATCTTGAGACGGGCCGGCTACCGACAACTCTCAAACCGTTCCGCGAAAAGCTCTACGGGCTCACGATTGCGCCCGTCAGGCTGCGCCAGATTCGCCTGGAACGACGTTCGGCCGGCCGTTACGCTTCGGCGCAACAAGTGAGTTTCGAGCTGCGCGCAGCTGAGGCGCTGTACAAGCGGCATAATATTCCGTTCATCGATACGACCCACTGCTCGATCGAGGAGATCGCCAGTACGATCTTGAACGAAACGGGCGTTGAGCGACGCGTGAAGCCGTAAAAAAAGGCGCTGTGTCTTTGTTCTGCCAGAGTGCCTATGGCATGCTCGACAGGGCAGAATCCGAGCGAATGACGAATGCTTGTAGATAGTCTAATCGTGCCAGAGTGCATCTTCCGTCCCGGAAGTTTCACTGCGTTGATGACCATCTACGAGAGCAATTTCATCAAGCTGACGCATCTGACTGCCCGGCTGCGACTACTGCTGAGCACGGCACAGCCGCTGCTGATCTCCCGAAGTGAGCAGGACTGTGCCCTGTACCTGAGGCTGCTGCGCCGGGAAACCTACACGACGACCGTCAATCTCACCTACTGGTTCGAGCAGGACTCCGCCGAGCCCGTCGCGGACCCTGACCTGACTCTCCGGATCTACCATGACGCCAGGCTGGCGGAGGCGGTGAGCGGACGGCAAGAACACTGCCATCCGCAGATCCAGGCGCTCGCACCGGCACATTCTGTCGAGTTGGATCGGCGCTGGCGGAACAACATCCTGCTCAATAAGTGGTTGGACTACCTTCTGGATATGGGCCACGAGTTCGCCTGAGCGCTCCCGCTCCGTGTGTGGTCTGAGTCACGGTTTGAGCTTGACTCCGGCGCTATAGTGGGGCTGCAGCCAATTCCGATTTAGGTGAGAGAGAGTGGCTCTTAGCGCCATGCTGACAAATTTCTGGGCACGCGGAGACGACCAACCGGTAGAGCGGCTACTCACGCTGTACTCTGATCGTGCGGGCGTCAAACGTGAGCTCAGCGATATGCGCCGTGAGCGCCGTGAGTTGCTCGGGAAACTCAAGGATCAGGAAGGGGCGATCGTCCGCGCCCAGGAGCAGCTGGAAGGCCTGGAACGCCTTCTGACCGACCCGTTGTCCGCCGCCAATGCCATGGTGTACTTCCAACTTCGGCATTTATGGCGTGTAGGTTGCCAGAAAGTCGAGCAGTTCGGTCAGGACCTCAAGGCCCAACGCGAGGAACGCGAACGTGCCCGGCTCCACGAAGCCGCGCTCGCCAAGCGCTCCCGGCGCTTAAGTGCGATCAACGAGAAGATGGACAGCGTCTTGCGTAAGCAGCAGGCGGTGGTACAGGACATCAGCTCTACCCAGGATAGCCTGGCGAAGTTGAATGGGCTGATTCGTTTCTTCAAGGGGCCAAGCATCCGGCGCCGAATCGCCGGCATGAAAAAGGGCAACGAGGCGCTTCAGAGGAAGATCGATGAGTTAAAGGAACTGGGGGAGAAGATCCGGGGCGAGGTCCTGCCCGAACCCGATGGCCTGTCGCTGAGGAGCCGTAGGCTGATCAATTGCGCCGTCATCGCACTGGCGCAACACCTCGTTGTGCATTTCGCCGAGCATGATCTGATCAACCTGACCAAAACCGCCACCGAGCGCCCGGTGGGAGACATGAAATACGGTGACCGAGGCGATTGCGACCGAATGGTGGAGCGGATCCGCGGACGGATCGAGGAGCTGCGCCAGCAGAAGACCCTGACGGATGACGTCAGACGCCGTACCGACCATCTCGTCAATCACGTCAAATACGCCGACGAAACCAACGCTCTGCCGACGATCGAATCCGTCGCGACCACGGCACAGACGGTTCCCCAAGCCGAGGATGATCCCATGTCCCGCGCGAGCGATCCGCCGTTGAAGATCAACGTGCTACAGGATCAGTACTGGGAGCTTTCCGCGGTCCTCTGCTGAGCAGGGGCTTTCCACGCATCACCTCAAGCGATGGCGCGGCTGACGCCCCGATGTGCCGTCAGTCGTCGGACGTCGCAGAAGTGCTGACGAGTTCGCGGCCCGCCGGAAGCGCCTCGAGCGCCGCCATGTCGGCGACCACGCGCGTCGCCTGATCCAGCAGGATATCGGACGCTTGCGCGGCCTCGAGTTCCTCGATCGATGTGAGCGGCTCCAGATTCAACGCGACGCGACGCTCGTTTTCTCTGAGCAGCTGTTGCTCCTGCATGCTATCGCGCTCGGCTTGTCGATCGATCAGGTTCAAGGACACTGTCTCGCGGTCTCTGAGCTCCCCGAAGAACAAGATGTCCTCCAAGAAGTAGTTGTAGTCTGGATCGTTGGCCGCCCGTTCCAGATGGCGCGCTTGCAGCAACTCGATCGCTGGATCCAGGGACGTCTGAGCCCGGAAACGGGTGGGCTCGATCTGGTCCCAGGGCAATGCCGTATCGCGTGTACTCTCGCCGACCGTCGCCGTATCCACGCGTGACGGAAGCTCGATATCCGGGACGACGCCGCGGTGCTGGGTGCTGCCACCCGTCACGCGGTAGTACTTTCCGATCGTCAACGTCAGTTGCCCGTACCCCGGCGCGCGCATAAATCGATCGAGGTCAAACAGATTCTGAACCGAGCCCTTGCCGAAAGTCCGCTGGCCGATCACGAGGCCCCGCTCGTAATCCTGGATAGCTGCGGCAAAGATTTCCGATGCGCTGGCGCTGTAGCGATCGACGAGCACCGCCAGCGGGCCGTCATACACGGCGCCGGGACTTGAGTCGTCCAGAACCTGGATGTTGCCCCGGGTTTCACGAAGCTGAACGATGGGACCGCGTTCGATAAACAGCCCGCTGAGCTCAGTCGCTTCGGAGAGATGGCCACCGCCATTCTGTCTGAGATCGAGTACGAGGCCGTCGATACCCTCCGCTTCGAGTTCGCCCACGAGTCGAGCGACGTCGCGGGTCGTACTCGTGTAGTCCTCTTCGCCGCGGCTGCGTGCGGCATAGTCCAGATAGAAGCTCGGCACGCGGATCACGCCGATGTCGTAGGTGTTGCCTTCGTGAAGGACCTCGAGCCGGTCGCTCTTGGCCGCCTGCTCCTCGAGCTTCACTTTGTCGCGGACGAGCTCCAGGATTCTTTCCGGTGATCCGGGCGTGGCACCCGCCGGCAGAATCTGCAGTCGGACCAGCGTTCCACCGGGCCCGCGGATCATTTGTACGACGTCGTCCAGTCGCCAACCGATAACGTCGACGACTTCACCGTCGTCGCCCTGCGCTACGCCCGTAATGCGGTCCTCGGGTTTCAGCTGGCCGTCCAACTGAGCCGGGCCGCCGGGGATAACGTTGATGACCGTAACGTAGTCGTTTGTCAGTTGCAGAGACGCGCCAATGCCATCGTAAGACAGGCTCATCTGGATGCGGTACTCCTCACTATTGCGCGGCGACATATAGCTGGAGTGCGGATCCATGGTATGCGCCATCGCGTTCATGAAGGTCTCGAAGACTTCATCCGCGGTCAGTTGCACGATCCTCCTCAAGACGCGCTCATAGCGTCCCTGCAGAATCTCGGCCGTTTCTTCCCAGGTTTTGCCGGTCAGAATAAGACTCAGGCCGTCGTTTTTGACGCGTTGTCGCCAAACGTCCTGAATTTCTTCGTCGGAAGTGGGCCATGCCATCTCGCTGCGGTCGAAGCGATAAGCTTCGTCGATCGTGAAGTCCGGTTCCTGGTCCAGGAGCGACAGCGCGTAGGCGATGCGCTCTTCGGTGCGGGCGCGAAAGAGATTAAATATCTCGAAAACGGGCTCGAGTTCACCGTCCCGAGCTCGATCGTCAAGCTCATATCGGTAGTGACCGAAGGAGGAGATATCGCTGCTGAGGAAGTACAGCCGGTTACCGTCCAGCGTGTCCAGGTAGCGATCGAGGATGGCGGAGGAAAATGAATTGTCGACACGAGGCCGCGAGTAGTGCAGATCCTCGATAATCCGTGTCACCCGCCGGCTGATATCCGGATGCTTCTCGCCCATGGAGAGACCCGCATCGGGAGCCGTCGTCGGTGCTGCGTAGGCAACGCTTAACGCCAGACATAACGCAACACCAGCCCACCATCGCATTGTTTGCCTCACGGTATCTCCTCAAGCTGTCCTTGGCTGCGGCCCAGGATTCTGTCGTACTGCGGCCCTGCTTAGACTCCGCGAAGGATAGCATGGCCGAAATGCAAACACAGTTACGGCTGCTCAGTTTGACCACGCTGATCGGCCGGAGTTTCTTGCCTCCAGCGGTGGCGCAGGGCCAACTATGCCTGCACGTCGTGCATTCCGGTAGGGGTCTCCCCGCTCGGGGCGGGCAATAGAGTGGCATGGGCCACGGCGGGCCCGTGTGGCTGGTTACATGCCGCCCGTGTTGTGGGGCGTGCCGCCGCCTTCCCCGGGCTTATTCATGCTTAGCTCAGGGTATTTGGGGCCTGCTCCCGACGTCGCGGGCTTCGTGGCCGTGTTCTCGGCCTGCGACGCAGGCCCGTTGGTGAGCACGGACGATACGGAAGTCCGTGGTTCTCGGCGCCGTTCGAAGCCTTTTGGATTCGCTTCGGTAGGGTGCGAATCCCATCCCAGTAGGCGCTGTAGGAATCTAAGCATGTAGCCTCACTCGAGTCGGCTTCCCAATTTCCATTAGCTAACGACTGAGATTATACAGTCAATATTGGCTATAATTTATTGATTCCTATCCAAAACTGTGACGTCGCTCACACCTCGCTTGTACCGCCACAGCGCTCGGCCGAGGCGCAGCAGTTGGATGATCAGATACGGGCTGATGACGAGTATCCATGCCAGTACGTTGCCGGCGGCGAGATCCGACCAGAGATACGAGATCAGGCCCCATAGGCCACTCTCGGCGGAATACTCGCCCACGACGCGGATGCCGATCCAATACACGAGAACGGGCAGAGGCAACAAGCCACAGCTAATGAGCGCGACAAAGAGAAGCAGTTCTCTCCTCAGCCAAGACTTCGTGCGGGCCATGTTCCCAACAGATCCAACCGGGTTGGAAGAGATTATGCCTGAGTCCGGCAGACTGCTAGCCGGCCGGCACCGTTCGGCCCCGAGCCCAGGCCCGCAGTGCCGCGACACGTTCAGCCATGACGACCGACAGGGGCTGCGTCCTGCGGAACTCGCTGGCGAGATGCGCCGCCTGCAGCTCCTGGCCCAGCGAGTGAGCGGCGTAGAGTGCCGATACAATGCCCTGTTCGATCTCGGCGCCCGAAAAACCGTCGGTCAAGTCGACGAGCTGTGGCAGGTCGAACTGGCCGGCGTCGAGATCCCGTTTACCCAGATGAATGCTGAGGATCTCGCCGCGCGCGGTCGGCGAGGGTAAGTCGACGAAGAAAATCTCATCGAAACGCCCCTTCCTGACTAACTCGGGAGGTAGTTCCGAGATGTTATTGGCGGTTGCGACCACAAGCACCGCGGAATCACGTTCCGCCATCCAGGTCAGGAATGTGCCCAGGACCCGTCTCGAGGTGCCCGAGTCATCCTGGCCGGTCGCCAGCCCCTTCTCGATCTCATCGACCCAAAGCACGCAGGGGCTCATGACTTCAGCAGTGTGCAGCGACGCGCGCAGGTTCTTCTCGGTCTCGCCGTGATATTTGTTGTAGAGGGTGCCGAAGTCCAGTCGCAGCAACGGCACCCCGAATACGCCCGCCGCCGCTTTGGCTGCGAGACTCTTGCCACAGCCCTGGACGCCGATCAGCAGGATGCCCTTGGGCGGATCGAGCTTCTCGGGTCTGTTATTCGAGAATGCGAGCTTGCGCTGGTTCAACCAGACCTTGAGTTGGCGAAACGCGGCCACATCCTCGAATGCGGCCGTATCGTATTCGTAACTGAGGACGCCATCCCGGTTCAGCAGCTCGTACTTGGCCTGCATGACGGATTGGAGGTCGTTCGCCGTGATCGCGCCATCGTCGTAGATCGCGGACCTCGCGAGGCGCTGCGTGTCGGCGAGCGTCAAGCCCCGGAGGTTCCTGACGAGTAGATCGAGGGCTTCGGCGTCGACCGCTATCTCCTGCCCGGGGTTCTGCTTGCGGTGCTCGGCGATGAGTGCCTCGATCGCTTGTTTGCGTTGCTCGGCGCCGGGCAGCTTCATTTTGAAGTGCGCGCTGAAGCTCCTAAGCTCGGCCGGCAACTCGATCTCATGGCTGATCAGCAGGATTGTCTTGCCCGTCTTCGCGCCGTCCACGGCGATGTCCTTCAGCAGCCGTATATTGACGGGATCCTTGAGGTAGGGATGAAAGTCCAGCAGCGCGTAGAGGCCGGGTTGCTCCACGGCGCGAATCTGGCCCAGGACGGCCGCGGGCTCGACATTGTGCCGTTGCGGCGCGAGATCGAGGTCCACGCGCTGCAGGCCATCGGTGACCGACCATCTGAACAGCGGCCGGTAGCCCTCCACCGGGGTGCTCAAAACGATCTGGCGAAGCAGTTCCAGGAGGCGGCCTTCCGCGACCGTCTCGATGACGATAATGGGTACTCCAGAGCGGAGAACGAGCTCTAAGTCATGACGGTCGTGTGGAGCGATAGGCGGGCTAGCCGAGCTCGGGGCCGGGTCCGTAGCCGAACGGCGATGTCAGGAATAGTCTGAGCTGCTCCGTGAGGCCCTTGCAGGCCTTCGCCCGGGGCCTGACGATGAGCGGGATCGGTATGACGATGGCTGGCATGACCGAGCGGCCGAGGAAGTCCGCATAGATCGTGCCGGTGGAATTGAGCTCCTTCAGGTCCCAGATCGTCGCGTCATAGCGTGCGTCATCTTCCCACCAGGCAAGTCCCATACAGCCTGCGCCGCCCACGCCGGCCGCGCAGCTGATGCCACCGCCACTGGCCGTTCGATCCGTAGAGCCGTCCAGCCATACGACAAATCGGACGCCCGTGTCCTGTACGCGGCTCAGGACGCCGGGTCTCTCCAGTAGCTCGGTCAGGTCGTCCGTGGTCAATGGCGCCAGGGACGGCTCGAGCCACGGATAGAGCTGATCTTCGAACTCGGTGCTGGAATGAACCAAGAGGCCGTCGCTGCCATCGGCCAGGGCCTCACTAACGCACTCGACGAACTCGGCTTCTGTCTCATGCGTCGCGTGGTGCTTGCGAGCGAGAATCACGACTCGCTCACCCTCGTTAATGACACTGTTCGTCTGCTTGTACGGCTCCATGCGCGCGGTGATACCGCATGCGCTCAGGAAGCTCAGCAACACGAGCCCGACACAGAGTTTCTGCGTCTGCGCGATGTTAATTGGTGAGTGGGCTTTCTGCCGACAACGCAGCCGCATTTCGCCTCTCCTGTAACCAATACTCCACCTGTGGCTGCTCGGCGAATCGCGTCGAGATGGCCGCGCCGACTTCGCGCATGGCAACGACAGTCGCTTGGTGGAGCGCGGCTTCTCTGTTGCCGAGTTCCGCTTTTCCATAGCCGCTTACGGGCCATTCCACGACCAGGGCGCCATCGGGTTCGTAGAGCCTCAGCCGATACTGCATCCAGACTTCCACGAACTCATCACGCTTAATGATGGGAACTTCGAACTCGAATTTTTCCAGTTGGGGCCATAGTACGCCGTCCAGGCGGAAAAGATCCGTCGAAGTGAGTGGCATCTGGTCCACCGGGCGTGTCTCGAGGAACATTGTGTCGAAGAGCACGTTGAGCATGAGCTCGTTGGCAGTGCCCAGATAAATCGTCCAGGTGGCCTGCTGTGGGATCTCCTCGAAGTATTCATAGTTCGTCAGCGCTTCATCGAAAAGCAGGCCGACGCGCACTGGGAGTGGTTCGACGAGGGGTACCGGGAAGTCGGCCTCGACGGTCACAACGGATGTGCAGCCGACGAGGTAAATGACCGCCAGAACCCCGAGTAGGCCTGTGGCCACGTTGCAATGACGGTCGATCCGCATGATCCTCATTGTACGACTCGATCTACGAATTAGTAAGGCCTTGTGCCCGGGCTAATCATTTCACTGGACCCTGACATTATGACAAACCTGGTTGCCGAAAATTCCTCGAAGCCAGTGTTTTATTGGGTTTCCGGCGCTGCCTGGGGGGAATCCTCCCCGCCGAGGCGGCACCACGCCGGGGGCTGGAAGGCGGCCTGGTCGCACGGGCCCGCCTTGCCGCTAGCGATAGGCGCGTCTACACTTTTGGCGCCCGTTCCGGGCCGACAGGAGAAGATAAAACCGTGGCGAAGCCATGAGTCTGCCTAAGCCAGTCGGTTTCGGGATCCTGG
>JAZFYK010000143.1:0-3892 GCA_036443505.1 Gammaproteobacteria bacterium
GATTCGAGGCACAGGATCGGATCGATCCACCCCCGGAAGGCGCGATCGTACTGACGGGGAGTTCCAGTATCGCTCGCTGGAATAGTCAGGCTGAAGCAGCCCTGGCCCCATTGACCGTCATCCCGAGGGGGTTCGGCGGCAGCGTCATGCATGACGTGCTGCACTATCTGGATCGTGTCGCGCTAACTCACAAGCCACGCGCCATTCTGATTTACGAAGGCGATAACGACACCGGGAGCGGCAACCCGATTCCCACGGAAGCGATTCTCGACCATCTCAAGCAGATCGTTAGCAGGATTCATGAAGAATTGCCGGAGACGCGAGTCTATGTCCTGTCGGTTAAGCCGAGTGTTTCGCGTTGGAGCGTCTGGCCGATGGCACAACAGGTAAGCACCGGCTACAAAAAAATTGCCGACAACGATCCTCTAGTATATTACGTCGATGTGGCGACTCCGTTTCTGAATAATGACGGAAGCGTAATGACGGACATCTTCGTGGCAGACAATCTTCACCTGAACGACCTCGGGAATGCGATCTGGGGCGCCACGATAAAGGCCGCGTTAATGCCGATGGAAGCTAGATTCGAGTAGAGGACGACGATGGCGTCTTGGCCCGGTTGGCTCAGCGCCACTGCAGCCGGCAGAGGCAACACCGGCGATTTATCGGCTCAAACAGGGGCTCAATCTTGTCGTGAAACCGCACCGATATTGCCTCTGCCGGCTGCAGTGAGTTAGCGGCTCGCTGGGTGCCGTCGACGAGCTGGCGGCGCGGACGTTGCCGTCGCGCGCCGCCGAATCTCGTTAGTCCTGCCTCGCTACTCAGTTAGCGAACGAATGCAGGTACTGAACACTAAACGTCCGCCTGTTTCGATTGAACAGCGCGCCACCCCTCGTCGGCGGCTCTTCCGCAAACATATTCCGAACAGACGCGCTGACGCTGGAGGCCGCAGAGAGCTGCCACGCCCAGTTCAGGTCGACCGTCCAGAGCCCATCCGTATGCTCGAATGTCACTTGGTCTTCGCTGGGGAGATCATCGATCAGAGGATTGACCCCATCCGTATAGCGGGGAGTCAACCTGAAGGTTTGGTCGCCAAAACTTAATCCCAACTGAAACGTTCCCTGCCAACGAGGAATCTGCACGATCCCACTGGAACCGCGCGGCACGGTTCTCCCTACGCCATCGCAAACACCGCCCGGACATTGGGCCAAGGTGTCGCTGCCTGGATATTCATAGGCGGTAAAGATCGAGACGTTCGGGACGAAGGTCAGCATGCCTATACCTAAGTCCCAGAACATATTCGCCCGCAAATCCAGAGCTTCGACGTTGAGGAATTCGGCGTTGACAGGTTCGGCGAAGAGCAGCGCGACGCTATCCCACGTCGTGTCTGTCGCACCGGGTTTCAGTACGACGCAAGCGTCGGGGCCTACCGCATTGTACGTGAGCGGATCCGTGACACCGCCCGGCTGAATCCCGGGGGCAGGGTCTTCAGTAATGGGAATGCCCATCGCGTCCGTCAAGTAGCAGGTGTCACGGCCCGCTATGGACGGCATGTTCGGGTTGACGATCCGGTCGGTAAAATCGATACCGATATAGGCCGCACCCACCGAGATGTTATCGGTGACGTTATAGTCGAAGCCAAGAGACCAATTATCCGAGGTCTGGGCCGTCAGGTTCGGGTTCGAGGTTATCTGGTAACTCCCCCGAATCGGCGCCCTGCCCGTCTCGCCGTACGCCACACCGTTGACCGTGACCCTCATCGAGGCGGCGCCGTTGAAAATCGACTCGGTGGCCAGATGTACGATGCCTGGCGCCTTGAACGACTGGCTCCAGGAAGCGCGTACTACCAGATCATCCGTCGCGTTCCACAACGCGGCGATCTTTGGGCTTACCTCGGAGAACCCGTCGTAATCCTCATAGCGAGCCGCTAGCTGTACATTCACCGTGTCCGATACCGGCAACGCCAACTCGGCATAGACGTTGGTCACCTTCTGCCGCCCCCCCCAGTCGGTAACGGTACCTAGCGTCGCGGTCTCGCCCGCATTCCCCAATTGGTCCGAGTCCCTTTCGAGTCTATCCATACGCACGCCTCCGCCGGCGGCAAGGCCGATCGGCCCGCCCGGCAGGTCACCGAATACGCCAGTGACACGGAAGTCCGCGTCATAGTACTCCCCACTGAAGACGTCGGTCCGCAGCGGAGCTAGCCAGTCCAGCATCTCAGGATCGTTGGCGAGGCCGGTCTGGGAGACCATGCCCGCAGCAAGACCGTTCGTGTCGTCGGTAAACATGGACGCGGCGCCAGGTAGGGCCGAACTCATGAATGGGTTGTAGTAGTAACAGTCATTTGTGGTGTCGCGCACACCGGGCGTGCCGGTCAAGGGGTCACACCGCGGGCCCCCAAGCCCGGCGATGGCATCAGGATATCGATCGGTCACGATATCCCGGATACTGTTAGTGACCTCGTTATAGGCGGCCGAGGCATCGAAACTCCATTGCCAATCAGCGTTGATGTCTCCTTCCAGGCCGAACGCTGCCCGCCAGGTATCCGAGTCTTGACCAGCATCCGCCGTACCCAGGAATGGCAGCGTCTCTCCCGCGTGGTAGATCGGCGCGGGCGCTAATACGACGGCGGGACCCGGATCAACGTCGCTGAAGCCGAAGGGGAGCGCGCTCTGCTGGGGCAGGCTCTGCGCTCGGACCACTCCCGGAGCGGTCACCGGAATAGCGTAGCCAAGATCGGCCGGCGTTGCGGGCACCCAGGTAGCGCCACTTCCATCACCCCAGGTCTCCAGATCGTTGAACCGCTGACGGTTGAAATTCAGCTCAACCTTGACCGTCAGCGAGTCGTTTAAGTCGTGCCGACCCGCGATGTAGGCCATTAGCGCCTCTGTATCGTTTTGGATAATCGTCGTCGAATTGGTGCCCTGAGCTAGAGAGCACAGAGTTGCGGGCTGCGTAGGAACGGGGCCGGTGCCGGCTGCTCCGGTGAAGGGGTTGGTGCTTAAGTAGGTCTGGTCATCGACCAGCGCCAGGGGCACCGTCCTGTCGTTTGCGGAGTAAGAGGGGTAATGAGCTATAGATGGTGAGCCGAAGGCAGGGTTGCCACAGTCCGGATCGATCCACGTTGCCGCGAACGGCCCGCCCGGAATGCCGTTACCGGCGTCCAAGAAGCCCTGATCTTGCAGACCCGTTCCGGTGAAGGGGTCCACGTCGGGATTGGACTGCAAGTCATCTGCGGCGACGTCCAGCAGGAGTCTATCGGTCTCGTGCCATTCGAAGGCTGCGACCACGTGGCTTGTGTCGTTGCCGGCGCCCCAGATCGCGGCGAGCGTATAGTCCTTTGCGCCCGTGTCCTCCTCGAAAAACCGCGTGTCCATGGAGAAGTCAAAACCCTGGAAATCGTCGCGCGTGACGGTATTGATCACACCGGCGACCGCGTCGGAGCCGTAGAGCGCCGAACCGCCGTCCAGGAGCAGCTCGGTACGCGCGATGGCGATCCGCGGCACCAGGGAATTAATATCGGCTCGGCGAAAACCGGAAAAATCCGGTGCCGAAAACGGGATGATGCGCCGTCCATTGAGCAGGACGAGCGTGTTCTCCGGCCCGATCCCTCTGAGATCGACGCTGGCGTTGCGAATCGCTCGGTCTCGTTGCATGCCGGCGTTCGCGGTCTCCGCGATCGGCTGGGGCGACACGTTCTGTGTGACGTTGTCGAAGAAATACGTCGCGAGATCCGATGGCGCGGTAGCCACCATATCGTCGCCGGATATCACCTGAACCGGTGAAGGTGAGTCGACCCCGGTGAAAAGATATGAGCCGGTGACGACGATTTCCTCCAGCTCGGCGCCAGCGTCTTGCGCAGACACAGACGTGGTGATGGCTGCCGCGGCTGAAA
>JAZFYK010000144.1:0-3862 GCA_036443505.1 Gammaproteobacteria bacterium
TTCTTCACTACTACGATCGCCATCGATCCCGCCGGCGGCGCCGTCCTCGAACCGCGCGCCAACGATCATCGTCGTTCCCTCCCCATCGAGCGCCACGACAGAACCGAACTCATCGTAGACACCGACGTTCGGTGACTTGACGTAGGAGTGATCCGACCACTCACCGTCGCTTCGCGTGTAAAGGTAGACCGCGCCGAACTCCGAGCCACCGGCTTCGTCGTTGCCGCGACTACCATTTATCCCGGACGCAGGACTGTCCTCGAGCGGGACGCCCACAGCCAGCAGATCGCCGTCGCCGTTCAATGCAACGCGCGTGCCGAACTGATCGTACTGTCCGATGTGCGAGGGCTTGATGTAAGCCTGTTGCGTCCAGGTACCATCCTCCCGCGCGAATACGTACGCGGCGCCGTGTGAATTATCCGTACGCTGATCGCTACCGACCCGAAAGCCGGTCGGCGCATTAGCGCCAGTCGCGGTATTGTTCTCATCCGGCGCGCCAACGGCGAGGGTGACGCCGTCAGCGCTGATGGCGACCGCCGCTCCGAATGCGTCCGCCCTCTCCGTATTCAAGCCTTTTATGTACGCTTGTTGCGACCAGTTATTCCGCAATCGCGTGAAGACATAGACCGCACCCGAGCCGCGTCCCGAGTTATCGGCTTGATCCCCATCGACGCCTTGCTGACCGCCGTCCTCGTCGAGCGCGCCAACGACCAACGTGTCGCCGTCGTCGCTCATTGCGATGGAGCTACCGAAGAGATCGTTCTCTTCCGGATATAAAGTCTTGATGTAGGCCTGCTGCGTCCAGTCGTCTCCAACGCGACTGTATACGTAGACCGCGCCGGCGCCTCCCGCATCGTTGTTCGCTTCGTCAGTGTTGACGCCGACCGCGGCGCTGTCCTCTCCCTGCGCCGCGACGGCCAAAGTGCTGCCGTCATAACTAAGCGCCACCTGATAGCCGAACACGTCGCCCGCATCGGTGTTCGAGGCCTTGACGTAGGCTTGTTGGCTCCAGGCCCCGTCACGACGATAGAAGACGTACACAGCTCCAGCCCCGAGGAGAGAGTTGTCGGCTTCGTCGCCGTTGATTCCCATCGCATTACTCGCCTCGAGATTCGCACCGATGGCCAACGTATCGCCATCGCCACTAAGCGTGACGGAATAACCGAACTGATCGCTCGAGTCTGCGTTGGAAGCTTTTACGTAGGCCTCTTGGACCCAGCCCGTGTCGCCGCGGGCGAAGACATAGACCGCACCGGTATCCAGCCCCGAGTTATCGCCCTCGTCTCCGTTTATGCCCGTAGCTGCGCTGTCCTCGAAGATCGAGCTGACGGCCAACGTGTTGCCGTCCTGGCTGATCGAGGCGGAGAGCCCGTAGATCATGCTGCCGCCGCCGAACTGATCGTCCGGTCCCGGGTTGGACGCCTTCACGTAACCTGTCGAGTCGAGCATACCGTCGATGGGGCTGACTTCCGGCGAACGCGTACAGCCGTTGGCGTTACAGGCTTCCAACGCATACCGCGCCGTCGCCCATGGATACAGATGCACCGCGACGGCTACGGATGTGCTCGTTGTCGAGGCCGACAAGTCGCTTTCGACCTGCGTGAAACTGGTCGAGCCATCGAGATCCGCGAGAAGCCGGTAATGGTCCGCCCCGGCGACTGCGGTCCAACTGAATTGAAGCTGTTTTAAGCCGAAGTCCATCGTCAGCGTGGGCGCCGACGGCGGCGCGGAGCAAGCCGCCAGACCGATAATCAGCGCTCCCAGGAGCGCGCTATGTGAACAGCGACCGTTATTCTTCATTCCGCGCCTTACCGGGTATATTTGACGATGTCGTGGATCCGAAGCGAGGGCGCTAACGTTCGCGGTACAGCTCTTCACCGGTATCGGTGTCAACCAGGATGCTGCCTTCGGACAGCGTCATCGTCGGCGAGCCGTTTTTCAACGCGCGACCGGTCATCGTAATGCGATCGCCGGGTTTGAACGTGTCGGCATCCCATCCATGACGGGTACCCAGACTAGTCGGATTACCGAGCTCACCGCGCCATCTCACGACATTTCCATTCTCATCCTCGACGTCCAGAATCAGAACAGAATGCGGATTGATTAAACGCCATTGAGCGACGACGCCGATGACCGTGGTCACCGTCTCGTTATAGCGGCCCGCATCGCCGTGATGCGCCCACGACGGCCCAGCCACGACAAGCATAGCCACAAAAACTGGCAGCGAAATGCCAAAGAATCCATGCCGCATAAACCGGACCTCCTCCGATAAACAGTGTGTTACGCCCGCGTCGCGCCTGTCAAGCCCACCGATTGGTGGGCTACGGCCGACTTAAATGCTGCGGATGCCGCGACGCCACTGCAGACGGCGAGACCGTTCGGCTAGAGAATATTTTCCGCGAGCCAGCTATGAATGTACTCGGCGATCTCCTTGCTGTTCTGCTCGAGCATCATCATGTGACCATTGCCTGGAAGCCCGACGTCTTCCATGCGCACGTATTCCGTTTCGACGCCGGCCTGGTTCAGCCAATTCGCCAGGCAATGATCGAAGATGCGGTGGTAGCCGCCCTCGCCGTTTAGGAACAACACCGGGATGCCGGTCAAGTTGACGAGCTGGCGTGCCGGTTCCTGCTGCCGGTAGCACGGCACAAGGCCCGGACCCTCGGCTTCGTCCTGCATCTCGACCTTTAGCTCTGAAGCGTCGTCGATCGGCGGATCGTAGGTGATCGGCGTATTGCCGACACCCCAGGCGAGGCCACCCCGCTCCCTGTAGCGGACGTTGGATGTATCCACGCCGCGTATCGGCGGCGCTGCCGGTTCCGCCGTGACGATGACGCGTACGAGATCGGGTCGTTCGTCGGCGATATTCCAGCCGAACCAGCCACCCTGAGAGTGAGTCAGGAGAATCACCGGCGTGCCGATCATATCCAACAAGGCCACGTTCGCATCGATCGTCAGCCGTGCCTGACGCCCGCCGATAAACTGCACCTGCGTCTTCGTGAACTTGTCCATGATCGGATCGCCCATGCGCCCCGTGCCGGGCCATTGGGTATGCTTCGACGCCTGAGGAAAATCCGCGGTTGCGGCCGAAGCCGTGAAGATCTGCTCCAGGTTCGGGCCATTGCGAATATTCATATCCCCGTCGACTCCGGGCACATACTGTGAACGGCCACGCGCTGGAAAGTCCTGCAGATAGACGACGTAACCCATATCGAGGAAGTCGTAGGCCCAGCCCGGGCGCCCATCGGGGGTCTGCAACCAATCCACACCCGTTTGTCCCGCGCCATGCAGGAACACGATCGGGTAGGGATGGCGAATCTCCCGAGGCACCATGACCTCGACGTACATCGCGCCGCCCATCGTTTCCCGGCCGGGCTCGCCGACATACTCACCGCCGGCATAGAAGAACCCATGCCGAGCGACATTATCCAGCGAGACCGTCGGTATGGAATGGGGAGGCGCCTGAGCGTAAGCCCCAACTCCCGCGGCCATGAA
This sequence comes from Gammaproteobacteria bacterium, assembly GCA_036443505.1. GTDB lineage: Bacteria > Pseudomonadota > Gammaproteobacteria > Steroidobacterales > Rariloculaceae > SMWC01. Next base: position 3,496 of record JAZFYK010000144.1, read on the forward strand.
GACCGACGCCAATACGGCTTGATTCAATTTCATCTTATTTACTCCCAAGCCGCATACACGGGTTTGCCGACCATGGTCTCGGGCCGCGCTCCCGGCCGCGGCGTGTATTTCTGCACGCGGCCGTTGCCGACTTCGGCGACGTAGAAGTTACCTTCCTGGTCCACGCTCAACCCATGCACGCCCCACTGGCCACCGGGGAAATCGCCGAATGCGCCCCAGGCATAGAGGAAGTTCCCTTCGAGGTCGTAGCCGAGGATCTTGTTCGTGGCACGATCGGCGGCCCACAGCACATTGTCGGCGCCGATGTAGAACAAGTGGATGTCCGTCGGCTCGGGCCCGAAGCTCCACTCATCCAGATACTCGCCGT
>JAZFYK010000145.1:0-11864 GCA_036443505.1 Gammaproteobacteria bacterium
CGGGCACTTCGGCTTCGGTGCACACGATGCTGCGCTCATCGTCGCTTCATTGGAGCTTGAGGCCATCGGCAGTGTACCGAAGACGCGAGAGCCGCCGTGGCATGCCTGGGATGGGCCACTAGAACCCATTGGTGAACGCGAGATCTGGTTTGATGGAGCGCGGTCAGCAACGCCGATCTACCGTCGCGATCGGTTGCCCTGCGGCCAATCAATTCCTGGCCCGGCGGTTATCGTGGAAAACAACGCTACGACGGTCATCGAACCCCAGTGGCACGGTGAGATCGATGATCAGGGTCACCTCGTCATATCACGCCTGACTCCGAGAGCGACAAGGGAACAGCTGAGTACGCAATGCGATCCCATCATGCTTGAGATATTCAACAATCTCTTCATGCACATTGCCGAACAGATGGGCGTCGTTCTCGAGAACACGGCCCACTCCGTGAACATCAAGGAGCGCCTGGATTTTTCCTGCGCAGTCTTCGACGCTAACGGAGACCTGATCGCCAATGCGCCACATATGCCCGTACACCTGGGCTCGATGGGCGAAAGTATCCATACCGTCCTGCAACAGCGAGATGCACCCATGCGGCCGGGGGACGTCTACATGCTCAACGCACCGTACAACGGCGGTACACATTTGCCTGATATCTCGGTTGTCACGCCCGTATTTGATCGATCAGGCGACGAAGTAATCTTCACGGTTGCGTCTCGGGCGCATCACGCCGATGTTGGTGGAGTAACGCCTGGCTCCATGCCGGCTACGAGCCAGTCGATCGAGGAGGAGGGAATTTTATTTGACAACGTCGTACTCGTGAAAGGCAACGACTTCCAAGAACAATCGATCAGGGCACTACTCGGTCGCCGACCGTTCCCCGCGCGAAATCCGGATCGGAATATTGACGACCTGAAAGCGCAGATCGCCGCTAATGCCAAAGGCGTCAAGGAACTCGAGAAGCTGGTCGACCGTTTCGGCCTGCGAGTCGTGCATGCGTACATGGATCACATCAAGGCGAACGCGCAAGAGTGTGTGCAGGAAGCCATCGTGACTTTAAGCGATGGTCAATCGTCGATCGAGCTGGACACCGGCGAGCGGATCTGCGTCAGCATAAAAATTGACGCCGAAGAGCGGACGGCGGTCGTAGACTTCTCCGGTACTTCCTCGACCAGCGCGAGCAATTTCAATGCGCCGGCGTCCGTCGCGCGAGCTGCGGTACTGTACGTATTCAGAACCCTGGTCAAAAGCAGAATTCCGTTGAATGCGGGCTGCATGATACCGATCACCATCCACTTGCCGGAGTCGAGCCTCGTCAACCCGCGTTACCCTGCGGCGGTCGTTGCCGGAAACGTAGAAACTTCTCAATGCATTACCGATGCCTTACTCGCGGCGTTGAACGCCTGCGCCGCGGCCCAGGGGACGATGAACAATTTCACGTTCGGCAATGACCGTTATCAATACTATGAGACCATCTGCGGCGGGGCGGGAGCGGGCCCCGACTTCGACGGGGCGAGCGCTGTACACACCCACATGACCAACTCCCGTATGACGGATCCCGAGGTACTCGAGTGGCGCTATCCCGTTCGAGTCGAGCAGTTCCGGATTCGGGAGGGGAGCGGAGGCGCCGGTCTACACAGAGGGGGAGATGGCGTGATCCGTGAGATACGATTTCTCGAAGCGATGGAGGCTGCGATACTTTCCAATCGGCGGCGCGTGTCACCAGCGGGCCTTTGCGGCGGCGGGGATGGCTTACCCGGGCGAAACTACTTGATCCGGTCGTCCGGCCAGGTGGAGGAACTTGGTGCTACGGCCGAAGTGGAAGTCGCGCCCGGAGACCGTTTCGTGATCGAAACTCCCGGCGGCGGCGGTTATGGCCCGGCGACGCGTCGCGACGAGGCCGTCGCTCCTACAGCGCTCCAGAAACCGCCGACGTCGTAGGAGCGGCCGCCTGGCCGCGATTGTCCGCGACGAGGGTCCTACTCCGGGCTAAGAGACCGCTTAGAAAAGACTCAACCTGCAAGCTGTGCGGCTTCGAGGGGCGGGGCAGGTCTACTAACGCTGCCGTCGTTGCGATGGACGATATCGTAGACCTGGAACTCACCGGTTTTTTCCAGAGCGAAGCCGATCCGCAACAGCAACTCCGCGTCGTCGCGTTGCAGCGCCGGCCCAATCTTCACTGAAAACGCCTGGTCCGGGCGCTGGCCCGCAAGTGCGCCCTGCTCGAACAATTCGGCCAGGAAAGCGCTGACCTGCTGGAACAACGCCTGCCACAACGCGTCGTCCCGCGGCAGGGCCAACGCCCAGGCCGTATGCCGCTCGACGGTTCCAAGAATGTAGAACGTCAGACGTCTTCGGTCCAATCGTTGCCAGAGCTGTGAGATGACTCCGGGCCCCGCAAGGCTGATATTTCCGCGTAGCTCGAACGTGCCATGATCGGTACGCGCAAACGTATTGATCCCATTGCGTTGGAGCATAAGGCTCTGTCTGTCCGCTATGCTCTCGGCCGACGATAACCCGCCCTTGAGCTGCATATCGCCTTCCTCAAGCCTGCGCCACACGCCGAATTGGTCGTTCTGGCTCAGCAGCCCGGCAACCACACCGGAGGCGGACACGCCATCCCGTATGCGGCCACTGCGCTCGCTGAGCCGCACGCGCGGGTAGTAAGTCATCGCATTCTGACTCGCGAACCCAGAATCTCGCAGGCTGATAAGTGCGGCTTCGGGCGAACTCCAGGAAGACGGCGGATCCCAGATCAACATCGCCTTTCGCCTCTCGCAATAACGTTCCGCGGCGAGGAAGGTCGTGATCCCGAGATCACGGCCCGATGACGCGGTAGGAATACAGAGGAGGTCGACCTGTTCGGAGGAGTCCAATGCGAACAGTCCCGTGCCTTCTTCGTTGGAGCCGATAATGTCGTAGTCGGTGAGATCTTCTCCATCGGAGCCGTTCGATCTCATCTCCACGTATGGAATGGGTTGGCCGGGGTGCATCGCAAGCGTGGCGTCCGGGCGCTGGCGCGGAAGAGGCCTGGCGAGCCGAATCAGTGCGGAGTTCTCCAGGATGTTGATGATGAATCTTTTGCCGCCTTCGTCCATCGTCAACGATTGAAAAAGCTCCTGGTCTTCTACGAGTTGCGATCCAGGCCGCGTTAGTCTCTGCACGACCAGATTAAACAGAGTTGAGTCTTCCCCAACTCCGTCGTAGTCCACCGATGCCCGGAGATAACAATGGGTTCCCGGTTCGCGAGCTTGAAGATAAAGAACTTGATCATCGGCGGGAAGCTCGATCGACGCTCGGATCGCTCTGTTCGCTACGCGGACGATCAGCGCAACCGTACCCCCATGCTGGAAATACTGCTGAACGGAATAACTGAGAAAACCTAAAGAGCTGTGGCCACCGAAGATGCGACGAAACTCTTCGAAGCTGCCGACCTCGATCGATTCGTTTAATGGTCCACGTTGCGTTCTGCCAATAAAAGCGGTGACTGTCGCGGCGAAGAGGGGAATCGGGCCGTTGCCGTCGAACTGGCGCTCAGGCCCTGAGGTGGAGAAGTCGGAGAGTTCGACCGCCATGATGTTCGTAACCGCGAAAGGCCTATGATAACCGCCCCCCGGCGAAGTTGCAGCTCTGCATATCGACAGACAGCTTCTACCGGGGAGACCTCTTCTGAGAAGCTCGCCCGATAGCAAACAACCGAATCAAGAGCAGGCCGGCGACAAAGCCGCCGAGATGTGCTCGAAACGCGACTCCTCCCCCGGTCGCGGGCGCGGCCAGCGAGCTCATCAGCTGAATGGCGAACCAGATTCCGAGTACGACGATCGCCGGAAGTCGCATCGTGTACAGGATCACGACCAGCGGGACGACGACTAGAATTCTGGCGTGCGGATAGAGCAGTACATAGGCGCCCAGGATTCCCGATACGGCGCCGCTCGCGCCGATCATCGGTATCGTGGAGCCGATCTCCGGCGCGGCCTGCGCAAGCGCCGCCGCGACGCCGCACAATACGTAGAACACGACAAACCGACCGTGCCCCATGCTGTCCTCGACGTTGTCTGCGAAGATCCAGAGATAGAGCATGTTCCCTGCGAGATGTAGCACGCCGCCATGCAGAAACATCGACGTGAATATCGTGACGGGCGGCGAAACCCAGTTGAGTTCGGCCGGAAGGTCCGCACTGCCGGATAGGACTGCCGGGATGAAGCCAAGCGCATAAATCGCTGCCTGACCGCCTTCCGGGCTAAGCGACATCTGCCACAAGAATACGAGGACGCAGCACCCGATGACCGACAGGGTGACGATGGGCTGGATCGTAGTCGGATTGTCGTCTTTGAGCGGTATCATCTGAGCGATACCGTACCAGCCGAGCTAATACGACAGCAAACTTTCCACACCGGCCAAGAGCCGCTCGGGTACCGACCGGCGGCGCCTGTAAGCAACGCTATAGAGGTCCGAGTTGCTGGCTGCCTCGATGAGGAAATCGTCGCTCGTCCGAATTTCATCGACCAGGTTCAAACTCAGCGCTCGTACGCCGTACCAGTGTTCTCCGGTCGCGACTTCTTCCAGATCGATCTGTGGCCGATGTTCCGAGATCTGATTCTTGAAGAGCTCGTGTACGTCCTCCAGTTCTTGTTTTATCTTCTCTCTGCCTTCATCGGTATTTTTCCCGAACATGGTTAAGGTCCGCTTGTATCGACCGGCGGTTACTTGCTCGAAATCCACTCCTTTCTCCTCGAGAAAGCGATGGAAATTAGGCAGCTGGGCGATTACGCCGATTGAACCGACGATCGCAAACGGAGCCACCATAATCCGATCCGCGACGCACGCCATCAGATAACCTCCGCTAGCGGCGACTTTGTCGACGGATACGAACAGAGGGACACCGTGCGCTTTGACGCGTACCAGCTGAGAGGCGGCGAGACCATGCTCGTGCACGGTACCCCCGGCGTTCTCAAGGCGTACCAGGACCTTGTCGTCCTTAGTCGCGACAGCTAGAACTGCAGAGACTTCTTCGCGCAATGAAGCCGTGGCAGACGCACGAATATCGCCTTTGAAGTCCAGAACAAATACTCGCTGTCGTTGTGAGCCTTTCTTGGCAAGCTTTTTCTCATCCTTGCGCCGCCCCTTGGAATCCTTCTTAAACTGCTCTTTACCATGTACGACACGACGCACGGCGTCACCGAGATTCTCGAAGCGCTTGTTCAGATTCTCCACGTCGAGCCCGTCCTGGTGAGCTCCACGCTTCGTAGAAGCGACTATGAACCCGACCACGACGAGCACGATCACGGCCACCGTCATGAGCTTCGCCAGGAAAAGACCGTAGTCAGCGAGAAACTCGACCATGACCGTCTCGGGTGATGTCTTGTGTGCACATAGCCGGAGAACCCCCTAGCAGGCTATAGACCGACGTTGTTCCGCTCGAACACGCGCTCCGCCCTGTAGCTTGAGCGAACCAGCGGCCCGGCGACCACTTCGAGGAACCCGGACTCCAGGCCCCACTGACGGAAACGCTCGAACTCCTGCGGTGACACGTAGCGCTCAACCGGTAGGTGGTTAACGGTCGGCCGCAGATACTGGCCGAGCGTTACGATGTCGAGATCGATCGATCTGAGATCGTCCAGCGTCTGACGAATTTCTTCATCACGCTCTCCCAATCCGAGCATCAGGCTGGTCTTGGTCAGGACGTCCGGACGGTAATGTTTGGCATGGGCCAGTACACTTAATGTCTGCTCGTACCCAGCGCGCGGGTCGCGCACGTAATGGGTCAGCCGTTTCACTGTCTCGAGGTTCTGCGCGAAAACTTCCACCCCGGAATCCAAGACCGTCTCGACACTCGCGAGCTCTCCGGCAAAATCCGGCGTTAGCGCTTCGACCGCCGTGCGCGGGGAACGCGCCTTGACGGCGTTGACACAAGCGGCATAGTGGCTCGCGCCTCCGTCGGGCAGGTCATCGCGATCAACGGACGTGAGGACCACATACTGAAGGCCCATGAGCTCGACCGAGCGTGCCGCGTTCTCGGGCTCCAGCGGATCCAGCCAGCCATGCGGGTTACCTGTATCCACGGCGCAGAATTGGCACGCGCGCGTGCAAACTGCCCCCATCAACATCAGCGTCGCGGTGCCGTTCGACCAGCACTCGCCGATATTAGGGCACATCGACTCTTCACAGACTGTCGCGAGCCGGTGCTCGCGAACCGTGGCCTTAACCCACGTGTAGTTCTCGCCCGCCGGAATTTTTGCCTTGAGCCATGGCGGTTTACCACCGGCAGGGGCTGGCCGACGGTCCGCGCGAACCTTAACGCCGTTCTTAATGGCGGAAAAGCCCTGGCTGGTAAGGTACTTCGAACCGGTCCCGACGACGGGGGTGCCACGGAAGTCGCTCACGATACGAACTGTTCGCTTATTATTGACGGGTACGCATTATCTCACGGATTCCGAGGGGCGTCCCATGGGTCGATACCGGCCGCCAAGTCCGCCGCGCTCCAAGTACATCACTCCGGAAGGGGCAGCGACTCTGAAAGACGAGCTCGACCACCTCTGGCGCACCAAGAGACCGGAGGTCACGCGGGCCGTGGCAGAGGCTGCCGCACAGGGTGATCGCTCGGAGAATGCCGAGTACATCTACGGGAAGAAGCAACTCGGCGAGATCGACCGCCGTGTCCGCTACCTTAGAAAACGGCTGGAAGGAATCCACATCATCGATCAAGTTCCAGACGACACTACGAAGATCTTCTTCGGCGCCTGGTTTCAATTGGAAAAGGAAGATGGCGAGTGTCAAACATATCGTCTCGTCGGTCCGGACGAATTCGATCAATCTGAGGAATACATCAGCATGGACTCACCCCTCGGAGAGGCCGTCATGGGGAAATCATTGAATGAGGAAGTTTTGGTAGCAGCTCCCGACGGAGAGACTCGCTACTCAATCATTGGGATCGACTATCGGTCGGCCTAGCAGTCTGTCGGATTTAGGGGATCGTCATGCGAAAAAAAACCCGGCGGCCGGCCGGGTTAGTTACAGGGGAAACTCCGATAACGACGGCTGCTATTGCAACCGTGACCAATCGATTAGATAAACGCTGTTTGAGTCGAGATCGAAATTTCGGGCTAACAGCGCTTCGATTTCCTGCGACTCGAAACGACTCTCCGTCGTCTGGTTAACTTCCACGACACCGCTGAATTCCTGGCCGGATCCCATCTCGGCCTCGCCGGTCAATACGAAGTGCGTGTAGTACTTGATACCCATGGCAAGCAGTCTAAAGATGAAGCCTTTCGAGGGCTGTGACTGGCACCACAGTTTGCCATCTGGCGGCGAATCAGGGCGCCAGAACGTGAACTCACCTACAAAAAATGTCGCCAAAACACAAGGATACGCGGCCAACGCGGAAGGAGTCCTTGACATATTCTACCCAAGCTATATAGAGGCATACTGAAATCACTCGGAGTAGGACCGATGAGACACTGGCTACCGCTAGTCTTAGGACTGACCTTGTTCCAAGGCGCTGTCGCGCAGGACCTTCGCGCTACGCTATTTGACGCAGTCGATCGGGGGCTGGAAGCCGCGCGAGCCGCGAATGCCCCTCTGTTGGCTCCCCGACTGTTCGCCGAGGGTCTCGAGCTCTACGCCGATGCAGAAAACGATCTGCAGAGAGGCCGCAATCTGGACCGGATCAGAAACCGGTTGGCAGCCGCGAACACGACATTTCTTGAAGCAACCGCGGCATCGGAGATAGCCAACATTACGCTGGCATCCGTGATTAAAACACGGGACGACGCGGTCGGCGCTGAGGCGGACAAATTTGCGCCAGAGTTGTGGAATGACGCAGAAGAAAACTTCGAGTCCGCAACGCGACGCCTGGAGTCAGGCAACCTCAGAGGGGCCCTAAATCGAGCTGAGGAAGCCGAAGTGCAGTTCCGTGACGCCGAATTAACTGCCATCAAGGCACAATACCTGAGTCAGACACGAGCTCTGCTCGCACAAGCCGAACGGGCACGGGTGCCGAGATATGCGCCGCTGACGTTCGAGAAGGCGACAGAACTACTTTTGCAGGCCGAGCAAGAACTGAACAACAACCGCTACGATACGGATCTGCCTCGGAGTCTCGCGCGACAGGCGAACTACGAGGCCCGGCACGGCATATTCCTCGCCGAGCGCGTACGGTTCCTGCGTGATGAGGACTGGACCGAGGAACAGATCATACTCGCGTATGAGGAGCCCATTACCCTGATCGCGGCGGCAGCCGATCGAGTAGCGCAACTCGACGAGGGGACGGGGCCCCTAACCGAAGAACTCGTCGCCTATATCGAAGACTTGCGTATGAGGGATCATCAGCTAACGATCGATCTGGGCGAAAGCCACCTACTCAATGTCGGCCTGGAAGACGAGATTCGAGAGCTCGACGATCGTCTCGGCGGCGTCTCGCAGGAGCGGGTGGCGCTCGTAAAGAGACTCGAAGCCGAGGCGCGAATCAGAGAGCAATTTTCTCAGGTCGAGACGTTGTTCGCCCGTGACGAAGCACGCGTCTCCCGCGAAAGAAACATCATCATCATTCGCCTGGTAGGACTGACATTCCAAAGCGGCCAGGCTAACGTCGGCTCGCAGTATCGATCCTTATTGTCAAAAGTCCGAACTGCAGTGGACGTGTTCCCGCGCTCGCAAGTGATCGTCGAGGGTCATACCGATGCGCATGGGAGCGACGGCGCGAACATGGAACTCTCTCGTTCCCGCGCAGAAGCCGTCGGGCGGTATCTCAACGCTGAGCTCAACATCGCATCGTATCGGATAAGCGCTGTTGGCTACGGCGAAACTCGCCCGATTGCCAACAATGAGACGCCGCAGGGCCGGTCGCGTAACCGACGAATCGATATCGTCATCGAGCCTCAGCTCGATTAGCGTAGCCCGGATATCGCCGCGGGCGGGCTAGGATTCCAGCCAGGCGGCGATTCGCTCGGCCACTGCCGAGTGCGCCAGGTAGCCGTAAGACTTGTGGACGTTCAGCCCGAGATCGCCACGAAAGTGGTTGTAGAGATCCACGTGGTCAGTTAACGACTCGAGAATACCGAGTTCGAGCATCTCACCAAAGTAAGGCCGGAGTTCGGGATGCAGGGCCGTCATCTCCGCTCTCGCTGAAAAATTTTCCCAACGGCGGATGTTGGTGGGATAACGGCGTCGCCCCTGATTCGATCGCCCGCGAATCCGCTTATTGATAAAGCGGCTACCGAGTGGGCTTCCTAAGGTCATGAACAGGTCGATTCGCCCACTGTGTTGGTCGTCGTGCGACAGCTCCCAGAGCGTGTCATACGCGATCACAGAGCCCATGCTGTGGCCGATCAATAACACGCGTTCTCCATCGCGCCACGCTTCCTGCAATGGCTCTTTGAGCATCGTCCTGACCTGGCTTGCTAGCCCTCTGCGATTGAGAAGATAGCGACGGGCCTCCGTCATGGTTAAGCGCATGTCGGGTCTGGCGATTAGTCGCCCGAACCATGGCGACGCATCACCGAGTACGCGGAGCAGGCGCGCGAGTTTTCCGGCAACGGAGTCGATCTCGGCGATATCCTCCGCTGAGGGCTCAGGATTCTGCAATAGGGCGTCAATTCCCGGCCTATCCAGCTCGATGTCTGCGTGATGGCGATAGAAAGGATAGGTCCAGGGCACCAGAGTCAGGCTTTCCGGGTCGGCGGCGAACTCCTTCGCGAGACTCGGTCGCACCCGGGAAAGGCCCGCGGAAATCGTCCTGCGCAGCTCATGCTGATGAACTTCCTTAGGCGGCTTGGGTTTCATGCCCGGGACGAAAATTATTCTTCGAGGTTTCAAGCTACTCACCGGCTAGCTTCGCAGGCCTTTATCCGCGGGAAACGGTATAGTTCTACAGGACTTAACCGAACACATTGCCCGAGGATAGGACGTGCGATATCTCCACACAATGGTAAGAGTCAGGGACCTCGACGCGTCCCTTGATTTCTACTGCAATAAGCTCGGGTTGAAGGAGATCCGTCGTGTCGATCATGATGCCGGCCGATTCTCTTTGATATTCGTGGCACCGGAAGGTCAGGAAGAATGCCCGTTGGAGCTGACCTATAACTGGGATCCCGAGGACTATGACGAGGGGCGAAACTTCGGTCATGTCGCGTACGAAGTCGACGACATCTACGAGACCTGTGAGCGACTGATGGCTTCGGGTGTCACGATCAATCGACCGCCCCGCGACGGCTGGATGGCCTTTATTCGTTCGCCGGACAACATCTCCATCGAGCTTCTGCAGAAAGGCGGCGCCCTGCCCGAGAAGGAGCCGTGGAACTCGATGGGCAATACCGGAAGCTGGTAGACCGCTCTAGCAGGCTGCCCCAGCAGCTATCCCAACTTACGAGCGACCGTCCGGAATACGCCGGTCTCTATTTCGTACTCGGCGGTATCTTTACAGACCAAGCGGTTTCGACCTGTCTGCTTGGCCTCGTAGAGCGCTTCGTCCGCAATCTGGATGGTGCCGGCCAGGCTCCGACTCGACCCGCGTGATGCTAGCGCGACACCGACGCTGACCGTTATAACATCCTCGACCGCCGAGCCTTCGTGGGGGATGCCCAGATTCATGACGTCGAGGCGAATCTGTTCGGGCAATGTCCGCCCGTGTTCGCCTGGCGGACCATAGAGCACCAATACGAACTCCTCGCCCCCATAACGCGCGGCAAAGTCGAAAGGCCGCTTGGCGGACTGGGCGATGCACCCGGCGACCTTCCGCAGGCAATCGTCACCTGCCTGATGCCCGTAGAGGTCGTTGAAGATCTTGAAGTAATCGATATCGAACAAGATGATCTCCAGCGGTATATCTTCACGCTGTGACTGGCGCCAGATACGGCGCATGAAGTCATCGAACATCCGACGATTGTAGAGCCCGGTCAACCCGTCTCGTTCGGCGAACTCATTGAGAAGCCGCGTCTCCAGGAAGCTGGTGCGCAAGACGTACTCGAGATTGTAGCTGGCGAGGCCGCTGAGCATGACAGCCGCGACCAACATAGCCGTGGAGTAAGCCAGCTCCTGCGAAGGCACACCCATCCATAGTCGGAGCGCGAAGTAGGCTACGACTAACGAGGAACCGATCGAGGTACTGACTCTGAACCTCAGGCCCGGGAAAAGGCAAACGTAGAAGACGTAGAGGATGACGAGAATCAGACCGATGGCTAGATAGGAGTCCCCGCCGGCAGCGGCAGTCTGGCTGATGTAGATCACAACCAACCCGAGCAACGTAACGCTGATAGCGGCGATCTGACTGTAGTGGTTCTGTAACGCAGGAAGCCAGGTGGCGAGTACGATCAGCACCAGGCCCGGCAGGGCCATGCCGAATCGCAGCAAGCTGTTCAACTCGACGGCCGGCGACCCGCCTACCGCCCAGTCGAGGATAGTAACGGCTACCAATATTGCCAACAGTATCAGCGAGGCGATCCGGCCACGGACGAGGTTCTGTCTAACGAGGATCTCCCGAAAATCCCGCTCCAGAAAACCGCTAAACCGCAGGTTCGCGAAGCCCTGCCTAAGTTGCGCTGCAAAGGGGGAGCTACCGCTCTGGGTATTAAGTGCGAGTAAGTCCATAAAAGCTGGCTGATGCTCCTTGCGAGACCAAAAGTGTGAGCTAGTGAATAGGGAAATTCCTTAACGCAGATCACAAGATTCGATTCGCAAGCGCGATCGAAGCGATCGACAGGGGTATTAGGAGCGCACTAGCGGTATAACGGCAGCAGGTCTTCGTTCGGCGTTATGTCAAATGACCGGCTCACCGAACTCACTCGTGCGACGGCCGCACGCAAGTTCTCGCCGCTCCAGTGGCCGGTCTCCGGTCCATAGAGCTCGCGTTCGAGCTCCTGCAACGCGCGGGCGA